>NZ_WPCD01000109.1:0-12383 GCF_009741955.1 Halogeometricum sp. CBA1124
GTCGGAACCGCCGTCGCCGCTCCAGCGGCCGCCCGCGAACCGCCCCGCGCCGCCTGCGCTGTCTGCACCGACGCTCTCGACGCCGCCGCCGCCGCGGCGGGAGTCACGCTCGAACCCGGCGACTCGACGATGGTCGTTACGGTCGCGGAGAACGGGTCGACGCGGTGGACGGCGCGGGTCACCCTCGCGTCGGGAGCGGACCGACTGGCGAACGACTCGCTCCGGTCGGCAGTCGTCGCCGCGCGATGGACCGGGGGCGACCCGCGGCGACGCCCGAGGACGTGTCGAGTCGCCTCGACGGCGACACGCTGGTCGTCAGCTACCGCGACACCGACGCCGTCGAATCGGAGGTGGGCGTCCTGTTGTTCACCGCCTTCCACGCGTCGGACCCCGTCCGGCCGTTCGTCGCCGGCGGCGAGGGCACCGTCTTCGTCGGCGCGGACGAACTCGTCGTCCGCGCGCCCGAGGGCTACGCGGTCAGCGGTCGATACGGCGACGCGGCGGTGACGGGCGACGCGGTCCGATGGACGTGTGACGCGGCGGACGAGTCGTCGATAGACCGCTCGACGGCCGTCGCGTTCGTCCCCGACGGCGCGTGGTTCCCCCGGGTTCGCGCGACGCTGGCGCGTCTGCTCGTCGGGCTCTGAACGGTGCCGCGGCTCCGACTCGGTAGTGCTCGGATGCGATGCGACGCCGGGTCGGACGCGGACCCGGCCGCCGGCGTCGTTACTCCACGTCGATGATGACGGGGCCGTCGTCCCCGTCGTCGCCCTCGTCCATGCCGGCGAGTTCGTCCTCGAAGTCGAGTTCGTCGGTCAGGTCCGACAGCGCCATCTCGATGTTCCACTTGTTCGCCTTCCACACCGAGTCGAACAGCGTCCCGACGTACGGAATCGCGCCGCCCGCGGTGTCGATGACGACGTTCGCGAGCATCGCCAAGAGCGTCTTGTAGGAGACGCCGAGGCGCGCCGACTCGGCCACGATGTACAGCGAGAACGCCGCGCTCACCACGTCGCCGACGACGGGAATCGAGCCGAGAATCGGGTCGAGGCCGACCCGGCTGTTCGTCCCCGGAATCCCCACCAGGTCGTCGAAGACGTACGCGACGGTACGCATCCGCTCGACGGCGGCCCGGTCGACGCTCTCGGGAATCTCTCCGCCGTAGCCGTCTAGTTCGTCTGCGATGTCTCGCTTCATAGGCACGCGTAGTCGGTGACGACGCAAAAGTCCGCTGGCTGACTGTATCGGCGGTCTGTCACTCTCTGCCGACCGAACGTACGGTTCGCGACGGGTGGCGAACCGGCAACCGACCGCGGGGAGCGACCGGCCCGCCCTCGGGTCGTCCCCGCTTCCCTTCCGCCTCGCGTCGGCTCGCTGTCTCGCCGCCGCCTCGCCGCGACGGGGCTACGTTTATACCGTCCGTCGAAAATCATCGCACGATGGTGGACGGAATCGAGGTCAGGGAAGACCAACTGCGAGCGAAGGTGAAGGGCGAACGCGCCGGGGCGAACGTCGCCGGGATGCAGTACATCGGCTACGAAATCGGCCTCACCGAGAACAGCCTGCACGTCTACGGGAAGCACTGCAACGCCGACATCGCCGACGAGGACTACCGCTACATGGTCGTCCCCCTCACCAGCGTCCGCGCGGTCAAGATGGCCGACGTGAAGGACCGCGGCCGGTCCGTCGAGATTCACCTCGGCGAGGAGGACGACATCGTCCTCTACAGCGAGGGCCAGACGACCCTCGGGAAGAACCTCCGACGCCTGTTCCTCCTCGTCTCCCGCCTCCTCTCGTGACCCGTCGCGCCCGAGACTGAGGTCGTTTCCGACTCGACCGCCACCGACCGACTGATGTCGCCCGCGGCCGTCCGCGCCGACGTGACACGAACTGCCGTCGTCGTCGGCGCGTCGTCCGGTATCGGCCGCGCCCTCGCCCGCGAACTCGCCGCGGCGGGGTACGAAGTCGGACTCGCGGCCCGACGCCTGTCGGAACTCGAATCGCTCGGCGACTCCCTCCCCACGAAGTCCTTCGTCGCGCGGATGGACGTGTCGAACCCCGACGAGGCCCGCGACCGGATGGACCGCCTCGCCGACGCGATGGGCGGCGTCGACCTCGTCGTCCTCTCGGCGGGCGTCGGCTTCGAGAACCGGGAGTTGGCGTGGGACCCCGAACGCGACACCGTGGACGTGACGCCCGCGGGTTCGTCGCCCTCGCGACGTGGGCGATGGGTCACTTCGAGTCGCGCGCGCGGGCCACCTCGTCGGCATCTCCTCGGTCGCGGAGTTCTTCGGGAACCCCGTCGCGCCCGCGTACAACGCCTCGAAGGCGTTCGTCTCGCGCTACCTCGACGGTCTGCGCGCCCGCGCCGCCGCCGCGGACGCGGACGTGACCGTGACCGACGTGATTCCGGGGTTCGTCGACACGGAGATGGCGATGGGCGAGACGTTCTGGATGGCGTCGCCCGAGACGGCGGCCGCGCAGATTCACGCGGCGATTCGCGCCGGCCGGAGTCGCGTCTACGTCACCCGGCGGTGGCGACTCGTCGCCCTCTTCGTGCGTCTCCTCCCCGAGTTCGTGACCCGCCGCCTGTTCGACTGACGAAACCGCTTTCCGCGGTTCCGCCGTACCCCCGTCACATGACCGACGACGGCGCGCGCGGCCCGCTTGCCGACAGGGAGTGGCGACTGATACGCGAGGAGGCCAGAGACGGCCCGATGCAGATGGCGCTCGACGAGATTGCCGCCGAGACGGCCGCGGCGGGCGGCCCGCGAACGGTGCGGGTCTACCGTTGGGAACCCAGCACGCTCTCGTTGGGCTACCACCAGGACCCCGAGACGGTCGACTGGGACCACTGCGAACGCGAGGGCGTCACCGTCACCCGTCGGCAGACCGGCGGCGGCGGCATCTACCACGACTACGACGGCGACGTCTCCTACTCCATCGTCGCGCCGAAGGACGAACTGCCCGGCGACCTGATGGAGAGCTACCACCTGCTGTGCGCGCCGATTCTCGACGCGTTCGACCGCCTCGGCGTCGACGCCGACTACGTGTCGGAGTCGGTGCCGGAGATATGGCACCCGGCGTGTTACCTGCGGGAACTCCACCCGGCGCACGACGTGGTGGCCGGGGGGGAAGAAGGTGAGCGGCAACGCCCAGTACCGCCGGCACGACGCCGTCGTCCAGCACGGCTCTCTCACGTACGCCGTGAAGGCCGCGGCGCACCTCGACGTGTTCGCGGGCCACGACGTGACGGTCGAGGAGTTCGAGTCACGGGTCGGCGGCATCGCAGCGTTCGCGGACGTGACGCGCGAGGAGGCGGTCGCGGCGGTCGAGTCCGCCCTCGCCGACTGGGCCGACGCGACGGTCGGCGAGTGGACGGACGACGAACTGTCCCGCGCGCGCGAACGCGCCGCGGAGAAGTACGCCGCCGACGACTGGGTCCGCCGGGACCCCCGGGAGCGCTAGAACCCGAACGTCTCCGTCTCCGCGAGACCCAACTCGTCGACGATGGCCTCGTGAATCTCGCCGACCGGCGGCGTGTCGCGCGTCGGGTCCAGCCAGTGGTTTCCGACCCACTTGTACCGAACCGTCATCTCCCCGTCGACGAGGAAGCAGGACCGCCGCGCGCGGGTGGAGACGCGGAACGCTTCGTACCGCACGTCGAACGCGTCGGCGAGACGGAGGTCGGTGTCGGCGAAGAGCGGGAACCCGAGGTCGAACTGGCTGATGAACTTGCGGTGGAACCGCTGTCCCGACTTGCTCGCACCGACGACCCGTACGTCCTCGCCGCTTGCGAACCAGTCGAAGTCGCGGAACTCGCACCACTCGGAGATGCAGTCGGGGCTGAAGTCCGCCGTGTAAAAGTTCAGTAACACCGGTTTCTCCGCGGCGAGTTCCGACAGCGACACCGTCTCCGTCCGCCCGTCGGGCCGAACCAATGCCTGTCGCACGTCCGGAACCGTCTCCCCCACCGCGAGTCCCACCTCAGACATGCTTCTTCGGTGGCGGGGGCGCGTTAATAACGTTTCTAGCTCCCGCGGCGGTTCGACGCGGCCGCGACCAACCGGCCGTCGCCGTCCGAAGTCACTATAGGCGACTACTCCCTGCGGTCTGTCATGCGAGTCGGAGCACACGTCTCGATGTCGAGTTCGAAAGTCTCCTCGGACGAGGAGACGCCACCGCACGGAAACGTCGCCAACGCCGTCCACAGACAGGTCGCCTTCGGCGGCAACTGCGGGCAGATATTCACCACCTCGCCGCAGGTGTGGCGGGACCCCGACATCTCCGACGACGAGGCCGAACTGTTCAGGCGGGAGACGGCCGACAAACTCGACGGTCCGTGGGTCATCCACTCGTCGTACCTCGTGAACCTCTGCACGCCGAAGGACGACCTGCGGCGGAAGTCGCTGGACTCCATGCAGACGGAGGTCGACATGGCCGACACGCTCGACATCGAGTACGTCAACGTCCACCTCGGCGCGCACACCGGCGCGGGCGAACAGCAGGGTCTCGACAACGCCGTCTCCGTCCTCGACGAACTCGATATTCCGGACGGCGTCACCGTCCTCATCGAGTCCGACGCGGGTAGCGGGACGAAGATGGGCGACGACTTCGAACACCTCGCGTACGTCCTCGAACAGTCCGAACAGGACCTCGAAATCTGCCTCGACACCGCGCACGCGTTCGCCGCCGGCTACGACCTGTCGACGGCGGACGCGTCGAGGAGACGGTAAACTGGGCGGCTACCGCACGACCCTTGAGCGACGCGGCCGAACGGCCGCCATGGGACGAATCACTGCGGACTTCGCCGGCGAGGCGGTGGTCGTCACCGGCGGCAGTTCGGGTATCGGACGGGCCGTCGCCCTCGCGTTCGGCGACGCGGGCGCGACGGTGGTGACGCGGACGTGCGGGCGGACCCGAAGGATCCGGACGCGGACCGGCCGACCCACGAGGCGATTCGCCGCGAGGGCGGCGACGCCGAGTACGTCGAGTGCGACGTGTCGGACCCGGCCGAGGTGGAGGCACTCGTCGAACACGCCCGCGAGTACGGCGGCGTCGACGTGATGGTGAACAACGCCGGCGTCTACACCAAGACGCGCTTCCGCGACGTGACGCCAGAGGAGTTCGACGACGTGTACGGCGTCAACGCGCGCGGGACATTTTCGGGACGCAGTACGCCGCGAACGACATGGTCGAACGCGGCGTCGAGGGCGTCGTCGTCAACACCTCATCCGACACGCAGGGCCGGGCGGCGTGGGACCACTCCCACTACGCGGCGACCAAGGGCGCGGTGCGGATGATAACCCGCAGCGCGGCCCTCGAACTCGCGCCCGAGGGCGTCCGCGTGAACGCCGTCGCTCCCGGCCCCGTCGCAACCGAGATTCGCGAGGGGTGGGCCGAGGAGGCCGAGGAGATGCGGCCCGAGGGCGAGACGCCCGGACTCCCGCACCGGGCGGCCGACCCCGAGGAGTTGGCGAGCGCGTACCTCTACCTCGCCAGCGAGAACGCCTCCTACGTCACCGGCGAGACGGTGTGGGTGGACGGCGGCGGCCACGTGGACTGACGGCGTCCCCGCGCGCGGCGAACCGGGCCGCCTCGCGTCTCACGACGACGGGGAGTCGACGCGGGTCGGTGTGGACACCCGTGCCATCGGCGGGCGACGTGTCACGGGCCGTCGACGTCGGCGGACTCGAACACCAGAATCCAGCCGTCGCCCTCGATTTTCAGGCGGTACTCGTCGTAGTGGAACTCGACGACCCCCCGTCGGGTCTCGGCCCCCGTACCGGGCCCGAAGAGCGCGTTCTCGACACCCGTCGCGTCGATGACCTCGTACAGCGGTGGCGACTTCACGTCGCGCGGGGAGACGCCCTCGGCCTCCGCGATGGCGAACACGAGGGCCGTCGTGAGTTCTTCGTCACCGTCCGGGTCGAAGTGTCGCTGGACGACCTGTCGCCAGCGGGCGTCCCGGTCGGGCGTCAAGTCGTTCGGTCTGGTTCGGTCGCTACTGGGCTCCTTCATCCATCTCTCCTCGCGCGTGGGCTTCCTGGTTCGCGTCGAGACTCGCTCCCATGCCCTGCAGTGCGGTCAGTACCTGTTCTGCGTTCTCGGCGAAAGTGATGGTCTCGGACGCGTCGTCGAAGGCGACGACTCTCTCGTCGGCCAACTTGGGGACGTGGGCGTGGTACAGCGAGACGTACACCCGTTCGCGCTGGTCTTCGGTGACCGCCCCCTCGGGGACGTCGTTCTCCCACGCGGCGATTTTCGTCGCCAAGTCGGTCAGCGACCACTCAGTTGATTCGAGGAGCGTGTAGCAGAGATACCGACGTCTGGGGTGGCCCAGCGCCTCGTACACGTGGTCCAGTTCCAGCACCGCTCTGGAAGGAACGTCCGCGGGACCGGAGTCGACGGGACCCGCCGCGTCCCCGTCGCTCTGGTCGGTGTCGTCGTCCATGTCGAGTTTAAAAAAAAAAACGTAATTACCAATAAAGTTCACGCCGGTCGTTCTCGGACGGGGTGGTTCGCGGTCGAACGACGGTCGACGGGGGGAAACTCGCCAGAGAGAAGGGAAGGGAAGGAAGGTCGGTCACGACCGTCCCGAGAACAGCGGACAGAGTGGTGTCGTCGAAGCCGATGCGGCGGTCCGCTCGTCGCCAGGAGAAAACATACAACAGCGGGGTGAGAACGTCGGCAGGACGCATGAAGAAAATCCTCGCGAGCGTCGGCATCGGTAACGCCAGCGTCGACACCGTCCTGCCCTCCACCACCGTCTCGCCCGGCGAGACCGTCACCGCCGAAGTCCGCGTCAGCGGCGGCGACGCGGCGCAGTCCGTCAGCGCCATCGACCTCGAAGTCGAGACGCGGTACCGGACCGAGGAGGGCGTCGAAGACGCCACCGTCGGTCGGATGCACCTGGGCGAGGCGTTCGAAATCGAACCCGACGAAGAGACGACGTACGACGCGGAGATCACGATTCCGTGGGAGACGCCGTTGACCCTCGGGTCCACCGAGGTGTGGGTCGAGACGGAGTTGGAGATAGATATGGCCGTCGACCCCGAGGACGTGGACTACCTCGACGTGCGGCCGACGCCGCGGATGCAGGCCGTCTTCGACGCCGCGGAGGAACTCGGCCTGTCGCTCCGAACCTCCGAGTGTTCGGCCGACCCGTACGGCCGGTACGCCGGCGAGCGACGGTTCGTCCAGGAGTTCGAGTTCCGGCCGTCCGGCGGCGAGTTCCGCGGCGATTTGGACGAGCTAGAACTCGTGTTCGTCGCCTCGGCGGCGTCGCTGGACGTGTTCGTCGAGGTGGACCGCCGCGGCGGCATCCTCTCGGAGGCCCTCGACGCCGACGAACGACACACGCAGTTCAGCCTCACCGACGACGACCCGGACGTGGCGTCGGTTCGCGACCGTCTCCGCGAGGAGATTCGAGCGAACCTGTAGCCCGAGAACGAGGCAAGCGGTAATCTCTTGCGAACTGATAAGTATGAGAATCGTCAACCGTCATTAATGACCGAGCCGGTCCGCGTACTGCACGTCGACGATGACTCCGCGTTCGCCGAGTTGACGGCGACGTATCTCGAACAGCGAGACGGCTTCGAGGTCGACGTCGAGACGGACCCCGAGGCGGCTCTCGACCGTCTCACGGACTCGGGGTCGAGCGACGGAAGCCGCGACGCGGGGACGGCGTGCATCGACTGCGTCGTCAGCGACCACGAGATGGGGACGACGACCGGACTCGACCTCCTGAAGTCGGTCCGCGCGGTGGACGAACAGCTCCCGTTCGTCCTCTTCACGAGTCGCGGGAGCGAAGAGGTGGCGAGCGAGGCCATCTCCGCGGGCGCACCGACTACATCCAGAAGGGGGTGCGCTCCGAGCAGTTCGACCTCCTCGCGAACCGGGTCCAGAACGCCGTCGAACACTACCGGACGGAGCGGCGACTCCGGGAGAGCGAGCAGTTGTACCGCACCGTCGTCGAGCGGAGTCACGACGCCATCTACGTCTATCAGGGCGACCGGTTCCGATTCGTCAACCACCGCGCGTGCGAACTGACGGGCTACGACGAGGACGAACTGATGGAGAAGACCATCTGGAGCCTCGTCCACCCCGACGACAGAGAGCGCGTCCGCGACATCGCGGCCGAACGGGCGCGGGGAGAGTCGGACACGCCGTCGCGCTACACGGCGCGAATCGTCACCAAAGACGGGTCGGCGAAGCGCTGCAAGTTCAGCGTGCAACTGATACAGTACGAAGGCGAGCGCGCCGTCCTCGGTTCCGTCCGTGAGATGAGCGACGAGGAACGCGTCGAGGAGCGGTTCCAGGCGCTCATCGAGCGCTCCTCAGACCTCGTGACCATCGTCGACCGGGACGGCGTGGTCCAGTATCAGAGCCCGTCCAGCGAGCGAATCCTCGGGACCGCCCCGGAGGACGCCGTGGGAACCACCGTGCAGTCGTTCGTCCACGCCGACGATAGAGAGCGGGTCGAACGACTGCTGGATCGCCTGTACGAGTCACGGTCCGACGCCGTCGAGACGATGCAGTTCCGGGTTCGACACGACGACGGGTCGTGGGTCTGGCTGGAGGCCGTCGCCCGCGCGGACCCGGTGGAGAGCATCGACGGCGTCGTCGTCAACTCCCGCGACGTGACCGAACGCAGAGAGCGCGAAGAGCAGTTACAGCGGTACGAGAACGTCGTCCGGAACATCCAGCAGGGGGCGTACGTCATCGGAACGGACGGTCGAGTCGAGTTCGTGAACCACGTCGTCGAGTGGCAGGTCGGAGTTTCGGCCGAGCAGATAGTCGGCGAGGACCTCTCGGTCATCGAGGAACTCGGTCTGGTGAGCGAAGACGGCCTCGAAGCGCTGGAGGCGGGCGTCGAACGCGTGCTGAGCGGCGAGGTAGAGCACGAGCGAATCGAACTCGAGGTGTTCCTCGCGGGAGACATCGAGTACGTGGAAGTCGGCCTCTCGCCGCTTCGGGACGTGCGCTCGTCGGCTAACGAGGCGGACGACGGAACGGAGGAGGAACCGGAGGGAGTCGTCGCCATCGCGACGGACGTGACCGAGCGAACGCGGTATCAACGGCGGTTGAGCGCGCTTCACAGCGCGAGCCGTGAACTGACGACGGCGACGACGTACGACGACGTGGCCGAAATCGTCAGCGACGCGGCGGAGAACATCCTCGACTACCCGATGAACGGCGTCGCCTTCTACGACGAGGAGCGCGACGCGCTGGTCGCGCACGCGCTGTCCGAGGAGGCGGCGAGCGCCATCGACATCTCCGATATCCCCCGCGGGAACGGCATCGCGTGGCGGGTGTTCGAGAACGGCGAGGGAGAGGTGTTCGAGGACGTCGTCGACGACCCCGACGTGATGAACCCCGGGACGGAGGTGCAGAGCGAGGTGATCCTTCCAATCGGCGACTACGGCGTGTTGATGGCCGGGTCGCGAGAGCGCGGGAAGCTGAACGACTCGCGCGTCTCGCTGGCGAAGATACTCGCCTCGAACGCCAGAGCGGCGCTCGAACGGGTCGAACGCGAGCAACTGCTTCGGCGACACGAGCGCGAACTCGAACACCAGAACGAACAGCTCGAACAGGTGGCGAGCGTCGTCAGTCACGACCTGCGGAACCCGCTGAACCTCGCGTCGGGGCAACTGGAGATGCTGCGAGCGAGCCACGAGGCGGGCGACGACGAGTCGGTCGCGGCCCGAATCGAACGAATCGAGAACGCCCACGAGCGGATGCGTCGCATCGTCGAGGACATGCTGAACCTCGCTCGGCACGGTCAGCCAGTCGAGGAACTGGAGACGGTCCTCCTCGCGAGCGTCGTACGCGAGTCGTGGGAGACGGCGACGGCCGGCGACCCCGGCGCGAACTCGTGGTCGACGACGACCTCGGGACGGTCGAAGCCCACGAGGGTCGGGTCAAGCAACTGTTCGAGAACCTGTTTCGGAACTCGGTCGAGCACGGCGCTCGACGTGCCTCCGGTCGCTCCGCTCCCGGAGACAGCGTGGAGCATGGCTCCACGAACGACCGGACGGAGTTCGGAGCCGACACCGAGTCCCGCGCGATTACGGTCCGCGTCGGCCGACTGGACGGCGGAGACGGCTTCTTCGTCGACGACGACGGGTGCGGCATCCCCGAGGCCGACCGAGGCGAGGTGTTCGAACCCGGCGTCTCGACGAATCCCGAGGGGACCGGACTCGGCCTCGGTATCGTCCGGACCATCGCCCGCGCCCACGGGTGGACGGTGCGCGTCACAGAGAGCGGGTCCGGGGGCGCGCGCTTCGAGGTGCGGACCGAGGGCGACGAACCGTCGGCGCGATAGCCGCCGCTGAGAGTCGAACGTTCAGAGAGTGGTCCGGCGGGGTGGGAACCGCCGACCACCAACCATGTTCGCTCCTGGCAGACCGAGAACGGGACTGAAATCCGAGGAGCGGTTACCACCACGGCCTACGGGGAGTTAGTTACTCACCGGTTAGTCGGCGGTAGGGGAGTCTTTAGGTCCGTCTGAGCGCGTCTACCGGCGGGCGACTCGCGGCGCGCCACGCCGGGTACAGGCCGCTGAGGAGACTGACGGCGACGCCGAAGCCGAACGCGAGGAGGAGGAAGCCGCCGTTCCGGGCCGCGAGGACGACCGAGAGCGTGACCTCCGGGATGGCGACGTAGAGGACCGCCGTGCCGACCACGGCGAGGCCGACGCCGGCCAGTCCGCCGGCGACGCCGAGCAGTCCCGCCTCGACCAGAATCGTCCGGAGGACGTCGATTCGCTGGACGCCGACGGCGCGGAGGACGCCGATCTCCTCGCGGCGTTCGTTCACGCTCATCAGCATCACGTTCAGGATGGCGACCCCCGCGACGACGAGCGAGATGGCACCGATGCCGAGGAGGAAGGCGTCAGGAGGTCGAAGAAGCGGTTCACCTGCGAGGTGACCGCCGAGAGTTCGAAGACGGAGACGCGGTCGTCGCGGACGTTGAGCGTCTCGCGGACGGCGTCGGCCGCGCGCGTCGCCGCCGGGCCGGTGTCGGCGCGGACGATGACCTGCGAGTAGTCTCGCTGGACGAACGCGTCCCGCGGGAGGAGAATCGCGCCGTCGGCCTGCACCAGCGAGATGCCCTCCGTCTCCGCGAGGACGGCGACGACGCGATACTCGCGACCCTCTATCGCGACCGACCGACCGACGGAGAGACCGAGTTCCGCGGCCACGTCCGCGCCGACGATGGCGCCGCGGCGGTGACGGACCGGCAGTTCGCCCTCGCCCGGTTCGAAGAGGCGTTCGGGTCGTCGAGGCCGTACAGCGTGGCGAACGTCTGCCGGTCGCCGTTGGCCGCGAGGGCGCCGCCGGAGACGATGGGTATCACCTCCGCGCCGGCGGCGGCGCGCCGAATCGCCTGCACGTCGCGGTCGGTGAGCGACTGGACGCCCGCGTCGGCGTTCGGCGTCACGATGACCTGATTTCCGAGCGAGCCGATGGAGTCGGCGGCGGTGAGTTCGAGGACGCTCCCGAGGATGCCGAGGGCGGCGATGGCGAAGACGCCGATGACGATGCCGAGGGCGGCCAGCCCCGTCCGAATCCGGTTGCGCGAGAGGTTCCGCCGAGCGAGCCGAACCGTCGGGAGTCGAAGTGCGGAGACGTACCGCGAACTCACGGCTCGCTCCGCCCCGGTCCGACGCGTCGGGTCGGGTCGTCACCGCGTCGTCACGCCGACTTGCCTCGGCGTCGTCGCGTCGGGACGACCCCGCATCGCCGCTCCCGCGGCGACGCTGTATCCATCCCCGAACTGGTCCCCTGCGGAGGGCACCGGCCCCGAGGAGACCGACCGCGAGAACGCTCGCGACGAGTGCGAACAGGGCACCGCCGGTGCCGCCCGCGACGGCACCGACCGGCCCGCCACCGAACGACGCGGCGAGCGGTCCGTTCGCTTCGGCGTCGTCGTCCGAGAGCGGGACGCGAACGGTGCGTTCGACGCGTTCGCCGTCGACGCGGTACGTCACTCGCACCGGCACCGCGGCCGCGGACTCGTTGACCGCGGCGGTGAGTTCGAACGGCGCGAAGTCGCTCCCGCCGAGCGACCCGACGAAGTAGTCGCGGTGCGGGTAGACCGGACGCACGTCGTCGGTGGCGACGCCGGCGACGACGACGCCCGTGAGGTCGGCGTCGCCGAGGTTCGCCACGTTGCCCGAGACGGTCACGCGACCCTCGGCGTCCCCGTCTCGGAGCACGTCGAGGTCGGTGAGTCGCACGTCTGCGACGGCGGGCGTGTGTCGGAACGTCGCGTTCGTCTCGCCCGCCCGGACGCCCGCGCGGTACGTCGCGTCCAGCGTCACGGTGGCGGGCGCGCGGACGGCCGAGAGGTCGAGCGTCGCCGTCGCCGACTCGCCG
>NZ_WPCD01000040.1:0-21453 GCF_009741955.1 Halogeometricum sp. CBA1124
AGCGGATCGTCGACGTCCTCAGACACGCCGATCACCTCCGCTGATGGGCGAAAACGAAGAACCGGCAAAATACTCTCGTTCTTTTATATACGCGATGGGACCGCCCGGATGTCGAACCTCAGTCGCTCACTTCGTTCGCTCCCTGCTTCGAATCCGGACGGTTGCCACTCTTGGCTCGTCACGTTCGTTTCTCGCACAAGAGTGGGACCGCCCGGACCGCAACCACCCGTAAATTCTTGACCGTACGGTACGTCTATCTGCTGAGTCAGTCGCATTGATAGTTGGTGCTGGCTCATGTTCATCAGCGAGCCAAACGGTAGGTTGTCTGGCTCAGATTGCTCGGCGAGCCTGCTGGTACAGGCTCAGTCGATCGTCAGCTTCTCCAGGTGAGGGCGACGGCGCAACTCCATTCGCTCTCGCTGGGAAGCCTTGTCGTAGTGCTTCTCGATGACGTCCTGAGACGCGTTCACACGTTCAGAAGTCACCTCCGCAGGGAAACCTCGGTCTCGATGCCACGTGATCGAACCCGTCCGAACGTGGTGCGGCGCCCTCGAGGACGGACACTGACTCGCCGTCGAGTGCCGACGGAAGTCGCAGTCCTCTCGATCGTACTGATGAGGACACGCACCCGCGACGCACGGCTGCGTCGCGCGGTACATCCACGCACGAAACGCGTTTTCGCTGACGCGGTTCTCGTGGAACGTCACGAACAGCGGGGACCGGCCGAACTCGTCGTGACCAGAGGGCCGATGCCGGGCGATATACGCATCGACGGCGTCACAGACCTCCGAGAGAAGCGACACCGAGCGCTCGCCACTCCGCTGGTTCTTCAACGGGGTGTTCGTCTCCGGACGGTGGACGAACTCCACGAACTGCTCGTCGGAGTGGTAGTCGCGACGATCGAGGCCGCGCAGCGCTCCGAGTCGCGCACCCGTGTGAAACGCGAGTTCCAGAGCGACGTGGAAGCGCGTGCCGTAAACGTGGTCGTGCGTCCGGTAGAATCGGATGAGTTCCTCCGCATCCTCAGGACGGAGCATCGTGTCTCGCGACAGTTCCGAATCAGGGACGTCCGGAACGTGGACCTTCTCGGCGAGCCCGTCCTTGACAGCCTCGATCCGCTCCAGGTACTCGATGTGTCCCTTCAGCGTCTCCATCTCACCGTGGAGCGTCGGCGACGCGATCCCCTGTCCCGAGCGGAACGCCTCGAAGCGCTCGAAGGTCCAGCCCGAAAGCTCCTCGAGGGACTCGATGTTCTCGTCCTCGCACCATTCGACCCACAGCTTCAGCCGATAGCGGTACGAGCGGATCGACGACTCGGCGAGTTCAGTACTCCGCCGGTCGAGGTAGCGATCGACGGCGTCGCGAGGCGACAGGTCGGACGGTGCTTTCACTCTGACCTCCCCTCGTGGTTAGGTGGTCGTGAGGCGGTGAACAGGTGGCCACACTCCGAGCACTCGTGTTCGTCTTGGAGTCGGTATGGCGGCGCCGATCGGAGGAGTCCCTCGTAACCGCACTCCGGGCAGATACCGACTAGCGACATCCGCTCACCTCTGACTTGTTACCCACGTCCACGAGGTCGACCGTGGAGTAGCGCGAATCAAGCAGTTCCAGAACCTCCGACTCGCACGAGGAACAGACCCACCCAACCACGGGACCGCTGTGACAGTGACCGTGGTCCGCGGTGTATCCGAGGTGATAGAGGTCTTCGACTGACTCGCACGCGGGACACTCCGCGCGGGTCTTGTGCCGCGTGTCGACAGAGAAGCCACCGACTGTCTCGCGGGTACTCACGGCGACCACCAGCCCTCGAAGGTCGCGCGTGCACATCGGTCGTGTAGTACGAACTCGTCCTGCTCGTCACGGTCGTGCATCCGCTTCTTCTCGTCCGTCACGTAGTGGTGGTCCTCGTCGAGCGGGACCGACCCACCGCAGACGGCGCAGGTCAGCGAATCGACCATCTTACTCAGCCTCCATGTTTCGCAGCAGTCGGTCGGCCTCCGACAGCGGAATCATCAGCTTGCGAGCGAGGTACTGGACCTGCTCGTCTCGCGGCATCCCGCGCGTCTCGAAACCACCGACGGACGACTCGGCATCACTCATCGTCATCCTCCAGAGGCGCGTCCAGGTCGGCCTCGGCCTGCCGGATCAGTCCGTAGACACCGGTCCCGTTGCGGATGCTCGTCTCCAACTGGAGCGCGTCACGAACGAGTTCGCGCGAGCGCGGGTGGGACACAGCGTCCGCGGCTTCCTCGAGCAGGTCGACAGCGTCGGCGTCGTTCTGGTTACCCCCGTTCTGAACGGCGCCGTCACTCATCGGTTACCCCCGAGAGCAGGGTCTTCTCCGCCTTCGTCACGCGCTTGAACTCCGAGACATCGCCTCCGTTGTCGGGGTGCGTCTCGGCCTTCTTCTGCCTCGCGGCGCGTCTCACCGTGCTGGCAGACGCGTTTGGAGGCACGCCGAGAACCACATGCGCGGGAGCAGCGGCGGCCGTCGGCTCATCGCCCGCGGGGAGACGCGCGGTCGCGAACTCCGAGTCGACTGTCGCGACGCCGTATCGGTCGAGAGCCCGCTTCGCGTTGAGGTACTTCGCGACCGCCTGCGCGTTGTCCCGAATCGTGTCCCAGCGGTCGCACGGCGCGGCGAACTGATCACCGTCCACAGTCCACCGAGCGACGACACCGGGGTCGTCGGGCTCGTTCGGTGCGTTCGCGTACGGGAGGTGTGGCTCGTCCGACCGGTGGTCGGTCCCCGAGGAGATTCGCCACTCGTCGACGTCCATCCGTTTGAGTTCGGTCGCGATGTTCGCGAACGCCACCTGCATATCGACGCGAAACCCGTGCGGGTAGCGCGTCCGTTCCTCCGCGGGCGTTCGCTCGTACCCGGTGGGCCACTCCAGACTACTCATCGTCGTCCACCTGCTCCTCGAGGTCGTCCTTGAACTCGACAGACTCCCAGAACTCCTCCATCTCACGCGTGCGCCGGCAGGTCTGACAGCGCAGTCCGCGCGCCGGCGAACCGCACTCCACGCACGCCATCAGTTCTCGCCTCCGTCGGTGACCGCGATACCGGACACTTCACCACCGAGGACGCGCGTGACAGCGTCTTCGGCCGCACGCCGGACCAACTCTCGGCCCGCGGGCGTCGGAGCGTAGTAGTTCGAGCGGCGGTCGACCTGACCCTTCTCGATCAGCCCGTACCCGACGAGCGTATCGAGGTTCGGATACAGGCGACCGTGGTTCGTCTCCGTCTCGTAGAACTCCGACGTCGCCTCCTTCAGGTCCAGACCGATCGGCGGCTCGTCGTGAGCGCGCTCGAACGCGATCGCCTCTTGGAGGCAGCGCTGCTGGAACTCCGTCAGGTCACCCCAGCGGACGCCGCCGTCGGCGACGAGGCGCTTCGTCTGCGTCGTCTCGTAGCGTTCGACCTTCCAGCGGACGACCGAGGAGTTCGTGTTGAACCGCTCGATGTGAACGTCGTCCTCCAGGTCGATCGGGTCGAAGCGCGGGTCGGCCCCCACGATTCGCGAGAACCAGTAGCCGGCCTCCTGGCCCGTGAGTTCGGTCTCCTTCGCGACGCGCTTCGCCGAGTAGACGCACCAGTCGCCCGCCTCGACGTTGTCGCGGATGAACTCCTCGATGATTCCGACGGGCTCCGGACGGCCGCCGTCGGTGATGAGTCGGCACCCGGCGTTCGGGTTCTCCTCGGTCGATTCCACAGTCTCGCCGCTCTCGGTGTTCTGGAACATGAGTTCGCTCGCTGGTTGGAAGCCGAGTTCGTGGCCGCACGGATCGGCGGTCCGTCGTCCCGGAGCGCGGGCGCTGAACCCGTCGATGCGGGTGCCGCAAACCGGGCAGTTCGTCGTCAATTCCGCGGTCGTGTCGGGGGCTTTTTCGTTGCCCGCCGAGTGTATCTTACCGGTCGTCATCTTGGGTGACGACCACTCAACGGGCCTCTGCGTGGACAGAGGCCCGAGATTTTCCTCGGACCTGTAAGGCCCGGTGAGCGTCGTCTGTCTGCACAATACCCATGATGATATATAAATCTTGACAGCGATAGGTGTAATATCCTGATAGCTATGACTGTCAACTTCGATGACGATGGGTGTGGTTTTTCTGCTACGTTGGAAAGGCGGCTTGAGAGAATGGTTCAGCACGTATCGTGGTTCTCGAAAGTGGACTACGAGATCTTCCTCTTCTTCGAGGACCACGATATCGGAGCGACTGCAAAGGTAGTTGCTTACAACATCGACTATTCTGACAACTACGTCAATCGGCGACTCCGTGTTCTTGAATCGGCTGGCTTCTTCACCAACGAGGGAGGAGTGTACGAACTCACCGATTTCGGCAGAGATTTTCTTGAAGGGGATCTGGACGAGGACAATATCCCCGAGCCTTAGACTCGACATACAGAACTTCTCTATTCTGAGAATGAGTATGAAAGCGAGCCATGGATGCGGAGTGAAAGTGGTGGAACCAGCGAAAGTAGAGCGTGCGAAGGATTATTAGTCAAATAGTGTGAGTGTAAGCCATGCCCACAGGACCGATTACGAAGCTCGTTGCTGATAATCGGGTTGTCGGCCTGTCGCTGACCTATTCGATTCTGTATATTGTTGCTATCTGGACCCTCGCGACGATTGCGGTCGCTCTCTTTTTCATCATCGGGCTGGCTCTCGCTTCCTGAACGCCTACGACGGTGCTCTCGGTACTCTGTTTAGCACACTCACTGACGACATCCTTCGTCTCGGTCTACCGTTCCTGATGTATTCCTCCGGGATCGCGGTCGTCGTCGCAGTCGCCAGCGGTGGACTGATCGCCGTGACGAAATGCCTCGACTGGATGCTGAGAAAGAGTCCGCCGTGGGTGCGTCGGACGATCAATCGAAGGGCTGGCGGTCTGTTGCGCTCGGATAGGTGAAGACGGCCCAGTTGAGGCCGAGGATCACGACGAGGCCGAGTTCGTGAATCGCTAAGTGCGCGAGCGTCGACGCCGTCGGGATACCGAACAGGGCGACGAGGACGAGCAGCAGGCCGAGGCCGACGAGCGTGGGCGCGAGGTGGGCGAGTCGGACGGCCCAGGTGGGCGTCGTCTCAGACCAGTCGAACTCGACGCTAGCGTTCTCTCCAGCGAGAGCTACCTCGACATCGGCCCAGGGGAGAGCGAACGCGGCGTGGGTCAACTCGTGGAGCGGGACGGAGGGCGTCAGGAGCCACGTGCGGAGGCTCACGATGTTTCCCCCAGTGCGAGTGCCGTGAGTAGTAGCGAGCAGTTCAGCGCGCCGTAGGCGACGATGGCGGCGGAGGAGATGGCGAACTCGATGTCGGCCGGGAGGAGTCCGGCGGTGTGCCCTGAGGCGGGGAAGACCATCGCGACCAGGAGGACGAACTCGGCCATCACGAGGAGGTGACCGAACACCTCGTTTCCGGAGAGGTCGTCCTTGGTGACGTGCGCACGGAGGTCCTCGACGAGCGCCATCACTGGATCACCGTCCTGTAGAGGGTCGTGAAGACGGCGACGGCGATGGTCATGAAGATGACCGTCCAGGCGATGCTGACGAGCACGCCGGGAAGGATGGGGATGGCGAGCGCGGACATCATGATGAGCAGGACGCTCGGGAGGATGTAGTCGCCCGTTTTCGCGTACATCGGGATGATGACGATGGCGACGACGAACATGGCGAAGACGGGCTCGTTGCCGCCGAAGGCGGATGCGAGGCCGTCGGTGAAGCAGGTGTGCGCGTCCTGATTTAGCCAGCAGTCGACGCTCATCGGATGTTGAACCCCCGGATGATCTGGTAGGCGCCGAGGTAGTTCACGAGTTGGATCGGGATGGCGATCGGGTAGGCGAACCAGTCGGGGAATCCGACGTTCGCAAGGACGACCGGGAGCATGAGGCTCCACTTGAACATCCCGATGACGGCGCCGACCGCGGTGGTGGTGAAGCCGAGGTACGACGAGGAGCCGCCGCCTCGGTCTGCGCGATACTCCGAGGTTTCGTCTTCGAGTTGGTCCACGTCGTCCTGGAGGCCGGTGGCGCGCTGGACGCCGACTTCTTCGGAGAAGCCGGAGCCGCCCATGATGGCGCCGGAGACGGCGAAGGACAGGACGAGGAGCATGGGAACTGTGACTTTCATATCGTGTCTCCGAATTCAGCAGCGAGCCCGAGCAGCGCGACCGCGCCCATGAGCCCGACGTAGGTCATCGGGAGGTAGATCCAGCCGAGCCAGGAGAGGCCAGTGGCGATGGCGACGACCGCGACGGCGCCGACGCGGGCGAGCGTCGAGGGGAAGAGCGCGCCGATGCAGACGAGCAGGAGCATCCCCGCGAGCGTCCCCCAGCGCTTGTCGATGGGGATACCGGTCTCGATCGCGGCGGTCGAGGAGACGGGCTCAGTGATGGTGATCGTGCTATTCCGATCGACCGTCATCTCGACGACCCAGTCAGTCTCGTTCATGCCGCCGGTGAGCGGGTGAGTGTACTGGTAGGTGTTGACGGCGCCGAGGTTCTCGTCGAGGAGTACGTTCGAGTCGTTCCCGCGTTCGTGGATGACGATGTCGAATGAGGAGGTGTTGTCCTCGGGGTCCTCGTACGCGACGACGAGGTTGTTCGAGGACTCGTTGACGTAGGCGTCGTACTGGATGGTGTCGCCCTTGGGGCTGGTCCAGCGGATCTGCCCGACCTCGAGCGTAGCCGTACCGTTGACTGCTGCAACATATGCGCCGAGATCACGTCGAGCACCGTCGGTGTTCTCGATGATTAGGCGGTAGCGGACGCCCTCCTCGAGGTAGGTTTTGAAGACAGCATCCGAGCCGAGTCTGTCACCGGCGACAGCCTGCCACTCGAGCGTGCCGTTGTTCTCGATAGGGCGCTCGATGTAGAGCGTCGTCTCGGCGGGTTCGAACTCGCCGGTGAGGTCGTTGAGCGTGAGTTCCTGGTAGACTGCGGTCTCTCCTTCGGGGAGCAGGTAGACGCTGCCCTGGTCGAAGACCGAGCGGATGGCGACGGTGCGCGATCGGTAGCCGTCGACGTTGACCTCGATGATGTAGCCGCGGTCGACGGGCACACCGGTGAGGTCGATCGTCCCGTCACCCGTCTGCTTCTCGAAGATCAACTCGCCGCTGTAGAGCTTCGCGGTGACCGTCGCGGAGCCGTCGATGAGTTGACCAGAAGTGACGTTGACGATGCGGAGCGTCGATGGCGAGCGGATGGTGCGCGACTCGGATTCGACGGAGTTCCCGTACTCGTCGGAGACGTCGACGTGCCAGGACGCCGACCCGCCGTCCATCGTGTACGAGACGCTCGCGGTCCCGTTACTGTTCAGCGTGTCGGTGCCGACAACGTCGCCGTCGACGACAAAGTCCGCGGTCAGCGTGTCGCCGTCGAGGGCGAAGTCCGTGTCGGAGAGGTTCGCTGACAGGGTTATATCGCGCGTCGTGAGGGACGTGTTGTCGGCGGGATCGAGAGACTCGATAGACGGCGAGTAGTGCTGGACGTCGAACGACCAGGTCGAAGACGTCGTGGTGGACCCGAACGAGTCGGAAAGTTCGACGTGCCACGTCTTCGGACCGTCTTCTAACTCGGTCGCTTGGTAGGTGACGGTCCCATTCGAGGAGACGGTATCTGTGGCGACCTGCGTACCGTTGAGATACCAGGTCAGGTCGACTGTGTCCCCGTTGGCACCGAAGTCAGCGTCTGCGACATCGACCGAGAGCGTGACGTTCTCCTGTGCGAGAGTCTCTGAGTTCGGGCTCGGGTTGGTGGCCGATGGGGAACGAGTCTCTGCGAGGATGCTCTCGTCGTCGAGGACGACGCTCGGTGTGCCGCCGTCCTGTTCGAAGTCGATCTGGACGTCGATGGTGTCGGAATCCTGATCGAGGAGCGAGAGCGTGTGATTCCCGGCAGAGGACACCGTCGTCTGGGCTAAGGTCTTGCCGGAGACGTCGTCGGTGACGGTAATCGTCGCGGTTGCGTTAGTCAACTCTGAGATGTCGACGGCTGCCTGCGTCGCGCGTTCAGCCGTGTGCTGAGACTGATAGCTCCCGGACGTCGGAGTGAATCCAGAGTCGTGGAACTCATCGAAGTAGCTGGTAGCACTTCCTGAGTTCGGAGCCTGCGCGTAGGGACCGTAGGTCGTCCCCTCGACATCAGACAGAGTCGCAGAGGTGGATGCGATCGGAGATTGGCGCGGAGAAGAGTCGTCGTCGACGTAGTAGACGACTTCTCCGGTCGAGTGGTCATAGTCGATCGCGAGACGGTAGTACGTGTTGTAGCTCAGGGACGCGGTCGTCTCGCTCTCGAAGTTTCCAGACGTCCAGTTGTAGATTCCGAGACGGCTCTGTCCGGGATGTATCGCGAGTTGGTATCCATCGCTGGATGTCGTGTTGGAGATGGCGAAGCCACCCTGACGGTCTCCGAGATAGATCCACGTTTCGAGGGTGAGGTCGTCGCTGATCTGTCCGGCGATGAGGTGGTTGTCGTTACCGTCGCTCGGGGATACCTCAGCGGCGTACTGCCCGGAGTAGGGATTGGTGGACGTCACGGACCAGCCGCCTGTAGACGAGTATTCGTCGAGGTTTCCGTCCTCGAATCCGTCGGTAGTCTGAGAGTCCACGAGAACGACGCTCGCACCCGCCCCGGTCCCCTCGATACTCATGTTGGTGATGGTGGCGTCCTCGAAGTCCGAGTCGGTCGTGTGCTGGCTGACGACAGACACGTTCGCGGCAGCAACGGGTGTAGCGGTGACGACCAGGAGGACGGCGAGGACCGCGAAGGAGACGACTCTCGACCGCTTCATAGTCTCCCTCGCATACGTGCGACCTGTTGCTTCTCTCTCGTCACCGAGGAGACGACGAGGTAGACCAGCAGATCGATGAAGAAGATCGGGACGAGGAGGATGTAGACAGCGTACTCGATGTGCTGGAGCGGTTCCCAGACCCACGTGTTCTGAACGTACGGAAGCGACTCCGCGACGGCGAACGCCTCAGCGCCGGCCGTATTCAAAAAGAGGATCAGGCCGACGACCTGAGCGACGCCGATCGCGACGAAGATGACGGTTCGAAGGTTCACGACGGCGACCTCCCGAGGAGAACAGCGCGGGAGAGTGCCGTCACGAACGCGCCGACGATGACGATGGAGAAGAACCACGTCACTACTTGCTGGCCGTAGAGGCAGTTCTTCGCGCCCTCGACGACGGTCGGCCACTTCGGATCACAGGCGACCGCGAACATAGGATTGGTGAGCGATTCGAGGACGTCCTGGAGGAGGATCGAGACGAAGGCGGCGAGCCCGATCTGGAGGTAGGTGTAGAACGTCGCCATCAGCGACCACCGAACTCCTGATTCCAGAGGTCATCGATGTCGGCGATGCCGGTCTTCCACGTGTTCTCCCAGACACTCGTGTCCCAGAACCGCTCTTGGAGGTTCTGGTCGGACGCGGCTTCCTCGAGGCGCTCGCGTTCGCGTTCCTGCTCGCGCTCCCACTCGCGTTCGAGTTCCGTCTCGCGCTCGTACTCTTGGGAAGCCTCGTACACCGGGTCGACGCGCGTCTCCGTCTGCATCTCCTGGAGGCGCTCCTGCTCGAGTTCCTGCATCCGTTCGAGTTCGGTGGTGAGGTCGAGTTCCGTCTCGCCGACGCCTTCGAGTTCGGCCGGTCGGACGCCGACGTCGCCGCGGTAGTCGGCCGGGGAGTCGGCCAGTTCGCGCTCTCGCGCACGGGTGTCGATCCCGACGTCCTCGATCTGACGCTGGGCTTCCTCGAGGCGCTGCCGTGCGTCCTCGGTGACGGAGGTCTCCATCCCGGTCGGATTTCGGCGGGACCGCGCCCTGCGAGCGCTCCGTACGTCGTCGAGGCTCCGGCGTTCGGCACGGCGGCGGAGTTTGGCGGCCTCGGCGGCCGGGTCGCTCTCGGTCTGCTTGGCGAGCTTCTGCCGGAGGTCGTCCTCGGGGATGCGGCGGAGCGAGGAGTCCCACACTTCGCCCATCTGGTCGGGCTGGACCGACTGGGACTGGCTCTCGCGTTCCATCCTGCGAGCGCGGCGGCGCTCCTCCAAGACGTCGGCGTCGACGGTCGGTCCCTGCGCGGCCTCGACGTCTCGCTCGCGGGTGGCCTCGACGTCGTCCAACTGCTCGCGCCGGACGTCTTGCTCCTGTTCGGCGAACTCGCGGAGTTCGTACTGTGCCTGGTCGAGTTCCTGCTCGCCGACGAAGTCGCGGTCGAAGTCGTACTGTCGGTTCACGTCCGGGTCGACGTCGACGCGATCGACGTCGCGACGGCCGTCGGGACCGGTCAGGTCGAGTTGCCCGCGGTCGTTTCCGGCACCGGCGAACTCCCTGAGTTTCCGGCGTTCCGCGGCGGCGTACTTGTTGACGACGTCGTACTTCGCACGGCGGATGGTCCGTGAGAGCTTCGACGTCGCGGCCAGCGCGAGTTCCTCGTTGTCGATGCGACCGCCGGGGACGCGGTTGAGTACCTTCTGACCGACTCCTGTTGGTTCAGCGCGGGCGACGAACGTCGCGGTGTCGGATAGCAGTTCTTCACCGGGCTGAACAGCATAGCGAGGAACTTTCTCAACAGCACCTCCAGTGTACCGAGCAACACGGCTACTCTGACCGAATCGGGACGCTGCTGATGCTTTGGCGGCTTTCCCCGCTTTTGACGCAGCACCCAGACCGCCTACAGATACTGCGAGAGATCCCACGAACTGGCCCGAGGTGCTCCCCGGGTTGGTCTCTAACTGAGATTCGAGTCCCGGCGAACGGCTCTGGCGGCTTCAGTAGTCTGGTCGATGACTTTCTGGTTGTCCTCGTCCACTGCGAACTTCGCGTACTCCACGCCTTCGAGGACGCCCTTCGCGACCTGCGGAACGTTCCCGAGTTGGACGGCTCCTTGGACGAGTCCGCTCTGGAACTCCGCGCTGCGGGACCGTCCAGTCTCTTGGTTCTCGATGACGGCCGTCGCCCAGTCGGGGAGGTAGTCGTCGACGGCGTCGTAGCTCTCGCGGGTGATGATCTGCGTCGGTCCGTACTTCTCGGAGGCGTCGACCACGTCTCTCGCGAAGTTGTCGTAGCCGGCGGACTGGTCCTCGAGGAACTGTTCGACCTCGTCCTCGTCGCCACCGAGTCCGAACGACCAGTCGATGTCGCCGAAGCGTTCGCGGTTCTTGCGCGCTTCGCTCTCGGAGAGGATGCGAGCCTGAACGTTGCCGCCCTCGGCACCCGTGATCACGACGCGGTCCGGACTGACGCCGGCCTGTTGGGCGAGTTGCTGTCGCTTCTCTCGGGCGACGCTCTCGGGGAGTTCGGAGTCGTTGTCCGTGGCACCGACGCGTTCGAGGAGTTCGTCCTCGGCCATCTGGCCCTGTCGAAGGAACTCTTCCTCGGTGCCGTCGGTGGCGATACCGCCGCCACTCACGCGACTCTCTCGTCGAGGCGAGAGCGTCTGGTCGGCCTGCGAGCCGGTGGAGGCGTTCCTGCGCTCCTCGGCGCGTTGGCGGAACTCGCGGGCGGCGTCCTCGTTGAAGACGAAGCGTCGGGTGACGGTGCGTCCGTCGGCGGTCTTGACGGTTGCGACGTAGCCGCCTTCGGTGGCTTCGCGGATGTCGGTCGACCGGACGTCGCCGTCGACGCTGTTTCGGACGCGCTCGTTGACGAGGTTCATCTCGGCCTGGTCGCGGAGCTTGTCGCGCCCGCTGTCGGTGAGTCGGACGTCGACGTTCCCCGATTCCTTGAGAACGAACTGGTAGTCGTCCTGGTCGAGGTCGTCGTACTGGTTCTCGAGCGCCCTGCGCTGTTGGTTGATCTGGTACTGGACGGCGGGGTTGGAGGGATCGATCTCCTCGTTCCGGTCGACGACGCGCGGGGGTTGTGAGGCGTCCGAACCGGGCTGGGTGCCGCCGGATTGCTGCCTCGAGGGGCGCTGGGGGGCGGGCGAACTGCCGGCGTTCGGGTCGTCGGGAGCGCCGGGGATGCGACCGCCCGCGCGGGGCGTGGTTCGTCGGGCTGCTGGTCGGGCGAGGACCGGCTGTCGGATGCGGCCCCGCCGCTACTCTTGGTGTCGGTGGGCTGGTCGGGCGAGTCGGGTGTGATGACGCGGTCGTCGTCGCCGCCTCCCGAGGACGATGATCCAGTTGAACCAGAGTCCGGGGAGGAGGTCCCACCGCTGCCTGTCGTGTCGGTGGGTTGATCGGGCGAGTCGGGAGTGAGGACGCGATCGTCGGAGCCGCCGCCCCCCGACGACGAGCCGCCCGACCGGTCTTGGCCTCCACCGCGGTTTCTTCCACCGCCACCTCCGCCGCCTCCTCCTCCACTCCTCCCGCCGCGACTACGACCATCGTTGTCGGCGCCGGACGAGGAGGACCCGCCGCTGCCTTTCGTGTTAGTCGGTTCGTCGGGATCGTCGGGAGTGAGGACGCGGTCGTCGGAGCCGCCGCCTCCCGACGACGAGCCCGAGTTTCCGCCGTCGTTGTCGTCGTCTTCGTCGGGGGACCCGGGTGCGCCGGGGATGTAGCCCGACATCAGGCCACCTCCTCGTCAGGAGTGCCGAAGCGACGTTCGAGGTACTCGCTGAGGCGCTGGAGTTCGGGCGTGTTCGAGAGTATCGGCGACATCGCGTAGAGGCCGAAGAAAGACCCGAACGCGAGTCTATCGACTACGGTCATGTCGACGGTCTCGAACGCGGAGAGCCCGATCGCGGCGAAGGCGGCGATACCGACGACGGTGAGAAGCGTGTTCCGCTCTCGAATCTCGATGCCGACGGAGAGCGAGGTCATGAACCCGCGGAAGACCCATGCGAGAAGCAGAATCATCAGCATCTCGAATGGGAAGACGAGAGTTTCGACGGTCTCTGCCTCGAGGGGGGTGGCCTCGACGAGCGAGTTCAGTTGGACCATGTGGAGCACGAGGAAGATGCCGAGGAAGCAGCCGATGACGAGGCGGTCGTGCGCCATCCGCGAGGTGAGCTTATCGAGGTTCATCAGAACGGCACCCCCAGGAACAGCGGGAGGGAGACGCCGATCCCGCCGCCCCCACCGCCGCCGGCGATGGACTGTGCGAGAGCGGGTCCGAAGAGGCCGAGGGCGACGCCGCCGGCGAAGATGAGGACCATCATGACCTGCTGTCGAGTCGAGAAGTCGATTTCGGCGAGCTTGGCGCGCGTCGCCTGGAGGTTCATGTCCTCCTGCGAGACGTTGCTCCCGAACAGCCGGTAGGCGTCGCGGAAGGAGATGGCGCGTCCGTCGTAGCCTTCGGTTTCGGCGTGGATGGCGACGTCCTTCCCGGCGCCGTCGGTGCGGAGGTGTTGGTCGTAGTTCCCGCGCCGACGCTGGCCGGCGGTGTAGGCGGCGATGGGGTCCATGATCTCGGCGGCCTCGGCGAGGGTCCAGACGGTGGGGTACTTGCCGTTGACGAGGCGTGGAGCGGTCAACTGGTCGCTCTTGTAGGCCTTTCCGTCGTTGAGACGATACTCGTTCTCGGTGGTGTGCCACTCGGCGGCGCGCGGGATGACCATGCCGTCGCCGTAGATGACGTTGATGATGGTGTCCGCGCTGGTGGTTTTGAGCTTGAGTTTGTAGCCGGCGTCGATGAACTTGTCACCGAGGACGCCGGACTTCGGGACGAAGCTGAGGATCTTGAAGAAGAGGGTGAGGACGAAGACGGCCCAGCCGTCGAGGATCACGCGGGCAACGCGGGCGAGTCCGTCTGCGGCGCGCTTCGCGTTGGAGTCGTCGTACTCGAAGTCGATGCGTCGCTTGGCCTGCTCGAGGCGACTGGGGTGGTCAGTCTGTTCGTCTGGCTGTGCGTCGGTCGGTTCGAGTGGGTCGTCGTGAGGTTCGTCGTTCGTCATGGTGGATCACCAGGGGAGCAGCGACCGGAGGCCGCCGCTCTTGCTGCTGTTGGACTTGCTCTCGCCGAGGCGCTCGTGGGAGACGTGCATCTCGGTGAGTCCCTCGAAGAAGGTGCCGTCGCCGAGGGACTGTCGGTCGGTTCGGACGTCGGCGAGGACGGTTCGGATGGCTTCTTTCTCGGCGTCGGACCAGTCGTTTCGCACGCCGGGGAAGCTGTCGCCGTTGATGTCTTGGGCGATCTCGCGGAAGACGCCGTCACAGAGGTCGGGGTACTCGCGGCCGCGGACGACGCGGTCAGCGAGGTTCTCGTTGAGGAGTCGCCGGCTGCGATCGTCGTAGTAGTCCTCGTCGTGACTGGCGAGCATCTCGCTCGAGGAGAGGAACGGTTTGAGGATGGCGACGAGTTCGTCGTACTCCTCGGACTCGACGTCGGTCTTGGTGAGTCGGTCGAGGAGTTCCTCGGGTTCCATATCGCGCAGCACGTCGACGGCGGGTCCGTCGGAGACGCCGCGGTTGGTGACGGCGCGTTCGAGTTCCTGCTCGGCGCGTTCGTCGAGTTCCTGCTGCTGGAGTTCGCGCTGGGCGTCGGCGGGGTCTTTCCCACCGAGCATCAGGCTCTCACCCCGTTAGACGCGGCTTCTTTGCTGATGGCGCCGTAGACGGCGACGAGACTGACGAACGCGAAGGCGAGCGCGACGACCTGAAGAACGGGGCTGCCGATCGTGACGAGGCCGTCGGTCTGCGTGTTGACGGTGACGCTCCCGCCGCGAAGAGCGAGGACGCCCCACGCGATGAGGCTGAGGAGCGCCCACATGCCCTCGGACTGGTGCCCTTTCCAGACGGTCGCGCAGAGAAGCGCGACGAGTCCGAGGAGACCGAGTCCGAGTTGCTGGGCGACGAGGAGCGTCACGAGAGCCACCCCGCGATGACGAGGACGGCAGCGGCGAGGGCGATGAACGGGAGGGTCGCGCCCGTCGCCTCCATGCCCTTGTTGACGTCTTTGGTGGTGTCGTCAGGTGCGTTGAACTGGTAGTCGATGCTGACGGATGCGCCGTCGGGGACCGAGGACCCGTTCAGGCGTTCGATTTCTCCGGTCGATTCGTTCCAACGGTAGTCGACGCCCTCCTCGAGCGTCGATCCGTTGTAGGTGACTGTGACGTTCGCGCCGAAGTCGAAGGCGACGTCGCTCTTGTCGACGAGGTTGCCCGCGTCGGAGAGCGTGATCTGCTCGGCGGCGTCGAACTGTTCAGCGCTGGTGTTGTAACCGACGCTGAAGGCGCTGATGGCGAGTGCGCCGAGGACGACGACGACGGCGAACGTCGAGATGAATGATGAAGTCATGGCTCAGGGTGTGGTGTGAAACGGTAGGATGGTGGCAGGTTGTGCGAGGGGGTGCGGGGTTACCGACCGCCGCCGCCCATGCCGCCCATACCTCCGAAGTAGGAGAGGGCGACGCCCGCGCCGACGGCGATGAGGCCGACACCGATGAGGGTGAAGGCGGTGCTGCCGTAGTTGGCGAAGGTGTCGAACATCTGCGTCCAGGTGTTGTTGTACTGGGGGTTGGCGACGATTTCGGTGTTGTAGAGCGCACCGAGGACGATGAGGGCGACGACTGCGATGATCACCCCCTGCGCGACGACCATAATCGACCCGCCGATTCGGGCGGTTGTGCTCGCGTCGTCGGCGAGATGCTCGGTCTTCGGCTCGATGCCGAGACGCTGAGTCACTCCGAGAGCGTACTCGAGAGCGGGTCGCATCTCGCCGTCCGTACTCTCGATGAACTCCTCGATGGGGTTCGCGTTCTGGTTCGATTCGATTTCTTCGACGGCTTCCACCTCGAGGGAGGTGTCGTCGACTACGGTGGCACCCGGCCCCAGACGCGCACCCGGAGCGGGGTGATCTGCTACTGTGGCAGACATATCTCAGACCATGTGATGCTACGTATTATATTTCCGGGTAGTTTTTGACGTAATATACGGATTACAGGGAGTAGAAGCCATATGACGAGCCATATGGCCACCCGATAGTATAACACAAACCAAGAGGATTTGGTGATTGTATGTCAGTAGAGACTATACAAGATGACAGAATATCTGACCGGGAGGATGGGGAGTCCCGGTCGGTCGTGCAGATGGGCCAACGACAGTCGGTCTGCATCCAGCAACTGATTCGGGAGATGGTCGGCGACATCGAGTCGCAGGCGCTTCGCAGCGAGACGCGAAACGTCGTCGACTACGGCGGCGCGCTCTACATCAACCCGACGGCGTGGGGACTGGACTGGCACGAACTCGAGGCCGGGTCGGAGGTCGTGGTCCGGACGTTTCCGGATGCGATTCTGATCACGCGGGAGGACGAGGATGTCTAAGCGAGCCGAGGAGGAGATGCGGAAGTCGACGCGGGAGAAGATCATCGACGACGCGCAGATCCAGTGCCACCAGGCGCGGTCGGACGTCATCGAGACGCGGCTGCAACTCGATGCGGTTCCTCGACAGGTTCGGAAGGGGTTCCAGCAGTCGATTCTCGCGTACTACCACGCGCTGAGACCGCTCCGGACCGAGGGGATCATCAACTCGTGGTGGAAGTCGGTGACGCTGTCAGAGGACTGGATTCGGGCGGTGATGTTCGAGACGGAGGATGGCGACGAACTCGCCGTTTCGCCGGAGAACGCACAGTCGAAGATGGCGTCGGACTCTTTCCAGTACGTCGGTGTTGATCTGCATCAGGGACTGGATACGTTAGAGTCACTGGACGACGCGACCGAGGAGACGACGACCGTGGTCGGCGGGATGCGCGGCCGGCGTGAGGAGACGACGACCCGCCCGCTCGTCCTGGAGACAGAGGTTCTGGTCGACATCTCGCGCGTCCTCGACGAGGCGGCGACGAAACTCGGGTTCGCTCCCGACATCGACCTGCAAGACGCGGAGGCTGAGGTCGTATGAGTTCGACGGGTGAGACGGTAGACGTCAGCGACCGGATGGAGTCGCACGTTCCACCCGAGAATCTCGCGAGCCACATGAGCGAGATGCCGAAGCCGGTGATGGAGAACCTGATTCTCCGGCGGAAGGTGTGGCCGCGGATGAACGTGTGGAACGAGAACTGGATGTGCTTCTTCGCCGGGGGGACTGGCTCCGGGAAGTCGTACGCGACGCTCCGACTCGCGTCGGCTCTCGATCCGACGTTCCACGTCGGCCGTGTCGCGTACTCCGTCGAGGAGTTCCTGAAGCTGGCTGCGCAGGACCTGCCGGAGGGTGCGATTATCGTCCTCGAGGAAGCGGGCGTAGCGGCGGGGAACCGCGACTGGTACACGATCGCCAACAAGGTGCTGGACGCGCTGACGCAGACGTGGCGGCACCAGAACAACGGGGCGATCATGACGGCGCCGGACTTCGACCTGATCGACAACCACGTCCAGCGGCGTTTCCACCACCTGATGGTGATGGAGGGGAAGAACGAGGCCGAGGGCATCTCGAAGGCCCGCGTGAAGTACATCCAGACGAACCACGAGATCGGGAAGATGTACAAGAAGTACCACCGGATGATCGGGGACGACGGCGTCCTCCGGCGGTACAAGCACATCAAGTTCCGTCTTCCCGACCCGGAGGTCATCGAGGCGTACGAGAACACGAAGGACGACTACTCCGAGGGCCTCGTCGGTGACCTGCTGGAGCAGATTCAGGCGGAGCAGGCGAAGAACGAGAAAGAAGACCTCTCACCGATGGAGGTGGCGCAGGAGATTCTCGACGAGGACCGAGTCGGAGATTACATCAGCGAGGCGTCTGGTGGCGAGTACTTCGATCGGGACCTGCTGAAGATGGACTGGAACGTTTCGGAATCGCAGTCGAAGCAGATCAAGAAGTATCTGGTTCGGGAGGCTGATCTCGATGTCATGTGAGGAGAGGGCCGAACGACACCCCCACACCCCCACACCCCTGTGTGTTTATACTAAGTTGAGATACGCGACTGGGGTCGAACCGAGTCGGTCGAATCGGTCGGTCTTCGGCGTTTCACCGCGTAGGCGGCGGGCGAGCGCGGCCTGCACGCGGTCCTCGTGGAGGTGTTCGTGATGCGCTTGTCCGATGTCGATGAGCACGGCAAGAGGACGGCCGCTCAGCAGCAGGAGTCTCGGGACTCGGCGTTCCGGTACGGCCTGGCGCTCGGCGCTGCTGTCGGACTGTCGGGCGGAATGTTCGTGACTGTCGTCGCGCTGCTGGTGGTAGCATGACGCCGTCGTCGTTCTCCGGCTTCCTCGAGGCGGTGATTCTGGCGCTCGTCGCCGTGGTCGCGGTGTGGACGTTCCGCCCGATCGTCCGCATCGCCTGGTCGAAGATAGTCCTGTGGAAGTGCCGGGCTCGTCTGAGTCACATCGAGGACACGCTCGCGTCGATCGAGGGCAAGTCGAGTTTCCCTGTCGGTATGGTCTCGGCGATGGTCGCAGTCGAACATCCGGGCGACGTCCACGAGCAGCGGGAACTCCTCGAGGCCGAGCGGGACTACTACGCGCGTCGCGTGGAAGTGATGGAGGCTCGACGATGATCGGAGGATCGGTCCCGCTGCTTCAGGCAGTCACGGCTCTTCACGTGGTGATCGTGGCGGGTATCTTCGCTTGGTCTGTCTGGCCGGGGATTCGCGAGGTTTCGTCGCGCTCTGCATCTGGTCAGTTCCGTTTCTGTCCGCACTGCGGCGCCGCGGCGGCTCACGCGTACCACGGTGGAGTCGCCCTCGAGTCGGTGCGCGTCTCGGAGAAGTCGAGTCAGCACATGCGGTGTCCTGACTGTAGTGTCACGTCGGTAGTCATCACGGAGGATGGTCGATGACCTCTGTTCGAGGTCTCCTCGAGGAGGTCGTGCCGTGGCCGACGGTCCGGTTTGCGGGGGTTCGTGTTCCACGGCCTCCAGGTGGCCGCGTCCCGTGGCCGACAGTCGCGGACTCGAAGTCTCACTACGAGGCGGCTTTGCTCGACGCGATTCGGGAGACCGTCTCGATCGGCGACGACGTCGTCATCGCCGGCGGTGGGTACGGCGTCTCGTCTGTCGTCGCAGCGAATCAAGCGGGCCACTCAGGCACCGTCACGTGTTTCGAGGCGGCAAGAGATGTCGCTGAGAGAGCAGAGGAGACGGTGACGCTGAACGGCGTCAGTCACCGAGTGAACGTCCGGAATCGGGTCGTGGAGACTGAGGGTCTGACACGAGGTGAGGACGTCGGCGGCCCGATCAGGCTGGACCGTGTCGACTCACCCGACGTGCTGGTTGTCGATGTCGACGGCGCCGAACTGGACTTCGTCCGAGCACTCTCGTCCTCGAGGCTCTCGCCCCGCGCCGTCGTGGTGGAGCATCACGCTCTCCCCGGAGGCTCGGACTACAATCCGGGGAGAGTCGTGTCGGCGGTCGAGGAGGCTGGCTATCAGATCGTGGCCGTTCACACGCGGAAGATACCGCCTCGATTCGGAGGGCAGGAGACCGTTCTGATCGGGAGGCAGAGCCGATGAGTGAGAACTTACCCGGTGTAGTCTTTCAGTTCGCCTCATTCGTTATCATAGTCGTCATCCTGGTCGTCGTGGCCTACGTGTGGCTGTTCCAGCCACTCGGGTGGATGAAACGATGAAATTCGGTCCAGGGTATTCAGAACCGCCGAGAGTATTCGTCTGGCTGTTTATCGGCGCCATGGCCTTTGGACCGTGGATCTATGGATACCATCAGGGTGGGGTGGTAGGAGCCGTGCTTGCGGCAGGACTGGCCTACCTGCTGTACTGGGGCGTTTCCCTCATGCTCAGATATTAGATCTTGCTGTGACTCGGACTTCCGAGAATCCCCCATTCTCGTAACTAACTGCTCCTCGAGGCCCCGAATCAGACTGATTTTCTCTCCTATCAGCGTCACCGAACTAGCTAAGGTTCCGGAATATAGAAATAAATACGAATACCGGAACCATGCAAACCCGCCCATATCCATCGAAGTCTGGTCAACGACTCTGGCTCTCTAGAGCCGAACAGCAGCGGCTCCTCGACGTCGTCGACGAGGACTACCCGCGACGCCGCATCGCTCTCGACCTCGCGCTCACGGGACTCCGCAGCGACGAAGTACGAAACGTTGAACCGCGTCACTTCGAGCGACTCGACAGTAGCGACGAGAAGTGGCGTCTCGTCATCCCCGATGGGAAGACTGGTACGCGGTCGACGCCAGTCGCTCGTGAGCTTCGAGAGCGTGTGAAGTACCTGAAGTCGGCCGCACGCCTCCGCACCGACGAACCGATCATTGACGTCTCGACCAGATCACTCCGCGACTGGATAGGAGACGCTCGTGAGGAACTCGCGGCTGACTTCGAGGACGAGCGCTGGCATGACCTCGGAATGCACGACCTTCGACGAACGTGGGCGACAGATACGTTCTATTCGCTGGCGTTCGAGGGCGTACCAATCGCAGAGGAACTGACGATGGCGTGGGGTGGATGGGCGATGACCGACTCGGGACGCGAGACGTTCCGGCGTAACTACCTTGGCCCGGTCCCAGATCATGTGACTTCACGTGCGATGGAGCATCTGTTCACTGTCGAGTCCGATTCGTAGCCAGCAGCACTTCCCAGCTACTCACACATACGCGCTCGCGCGAGCGTAGGTTGCTCAAATGCCTTGTGCCGTAACTTGACTGGCCCCTCGAGAGTATTGACGAAGCCTCAAGAGAGACACCTAGTCGACAGGTAAGACGAAAATTTGCCGGTGCTACTGCCTTGGATACCGGTGCAGTCGTCGTCCACGGAGAGTTGGTTTTGCGTCGGTACTCACGTCGCGTTCACGAGCGAACCCGACCTAGCGCGATGGGGTCTCTCTGTGGGTATGCGGTCCATGTGCTCGTGCCAGCGTTCTCCTCTAGAGGACTAGCTCGCCTTGACAGAGTGTGTTTCCATGCGACGTTGCCCGCAGTAGTCCTTGAACAGACGCTTTGTGCCCTCAACGCTGATCCCCAATCGCTGCGTGTCACTCTTGACCCAGGACACGACTGGTGAACGTTCGTTGATCGCTTTGAGGACTGAATCGATATCGTTCATCGCCTTACAACGACGGCGATATGACGGCTTATGTCCCGCATACAGTTATTGGACCGTCGTCGAGATGACCGACAGCTTGTAGTACGTACTCAGATAGAACACACTGTGCATCTAGTTAACAGCTGATTCTCACAATCTAGATGATGTATCGAGCTTAGTCGTCATGTGGGGCGCGCCACTTGATGATTCGCACGGGTGTTGATATTACTTGGATGAAAACAGGAAGCGTCCCCGGAGTGAGCGTTGACGCTTCCTCACTACCCCATACCATGACAAGGTACAGTTCCGCGCGATATGCGGCATTGAATGATATTTCAGCATTTAACTAAAGTATTCCGATAGATAATATATGCACTTCTGTTATTAATCTGAAGAATCGCTGATGTTGTCGAAGGTAACTCGAAATGATTCCCGCTCACTCTGCACTGATAGCTCTCGGGCTTCTGGTACTGAAAAATGGGAAAATCAACCGGAGATGATTCCGGTAGTTAGTCGCGGCGGACGGCGGAGGAGCGCGGCGGCGAGGAGTGCCGTGACTGCGACGACGGCGACCGAACCCGGGCGTACCCGTGCTCG
>NZ_WPCD01000271.1:0-4037 GCF_009741955.1 Halogeometricum sp. CBA1124
GCGACGAAGTCGTCTATCGCGGACCCGCCCTGGAACCCCTCGGCGAGCGTTCCGACGCGTTCCCCGTCCTCGAAGAGGACGAGCATCGGGACGCTGCGGACGTTGAACCGGTCTATCAGCGGCGGGTCGTCGCGCGGGTTGACGAGGACGACGGTCAGGTCCTCGTGCGCGCGGGCGACGTTGCCGAGGACGGGTTCGATGCTCCGGCAGATACCGCAGCCCTCCGTGTAGAACTCGACCAGGACGAGGTCGTTCTCGCGGACGAGTTCGTCCAGTTCCGCCTCCGTCTCGACGGAGACCGGTCTGTTGGGCGCGGCGTCCGAGGGCGTGTCGGCACTCATACTCTCCCGTGCGTCCCCGCGGGATATATCGTTTCGGCGCAGTGTCTCGGCCGGCGCACGTCCGGCGTGCTCGCACGTCGCACGGACGCGGCGGCGCACGACGCGGCGGCGAAAGAGGCGCGCGGCGTCGCTCTCCGCCGTCGACGCCGACGCGCGGCGGTGACTCGTCCGGTCTGCGAGGAGGTGGCGCGGCGAGAACGCAGGAGAACGCGGGCGTGTGGCGCGCTCTCACCCGAACGGCCTATCGTGATGCTTAAGTGGGCACCCCGTTTTGTTTCGACTGCAATACGCTGTAGGGGCGTCGGCCCCGAGTCCGGAAGGGCGACAGTACCCAACCAGATCGTGTGTTGCGGTAGCCAAGCCTGGCCCAAGGCGCTGGGTTGCTAACTCAGTGGCACACCGCCTCCGGGGTTCGAATCCCCGCCGCAACGCTCACCCGACTTTCCAGTCATGAGTGCAGAAGAACCACAAGACGACGCTCCCGAGGAGGAGGAAAACCTCCGATACTTCGTCCGAATCGGTCAGACCGACCTGGACGGCACGAAGTCGGTAGAGCGGAGTCTCTCCGACATGAAAGGTATCGGCAAGCGCACGGCGCGCATCGTTACCGACGCCGCGGGTGTGGACCGAACGGCGACGTTCGGGCTTCTCGACGAAGACGAGATCGACGCCATCGTCGACGTCGTCGAGAACTTCGACGACCACGCCCCCGAGTGGATGATCAACCGCCGCGACGACTTCTACAGCGGCGAGACCAGCCACAAGACCGGCTCGGACCTCGAAGAGAAGCGCCGCCACGACATCAACCGCATGAAGATGATAAGCTCCTACAAGGGCGTCCGACACAAGCGCGGACAGAAGGTGCGCGGACAGCGCACGAAGTCCACCGGACGTACCGAGGGGACCATCGGCGTGAACGTCGAGGCCATCAAAGAAGAACAGGCAGCCGAAGAAGAGGGTGGTGAGGAGTAATGGCGACTGGTAAGAACACCAAGTTCTACGAGACGCCGAACCACCCGTTCCAGGGCGAGCGCATCGCGCAGGAGGCCGACCTCCTCGGGCGCTACGGCCTGAAGAACAAAGAGGAACTCTGGCGTGCCCAGTCCGAACTGCGCAGCTACCGCCGCGAGGCCCGACGCCTCATCGGCGAAGCGCAGGGCGACATGGAACTCGCCGAGCAGTTCGGCGCGGAGTTCCTCGACCGTCTCCGCCGCTACGGCATCCTCTCCGAGGACGACGACATCAGTCAGGTGCTCGGTCTCGACGTGACCGACATCCTCGAGCGTCGTCTGCAGACGGTCGCCTACCGCAAAGGGCTCGGCCACACGCCGGACCAGTCGCGTCAGTTCATCGTCCACGGCCACGTGGTCGTCGACGGTGCCCGCGTCACGCGTCCGTCGAAGACGGTCGAAGTCTCCGAGGAGGGCCTCGTCGAGTTCGACGAAGGGAGTCCGCTCTCGGACGAACTGCACCCCGAGCGAGCAGAGGGACAGGAGTAACCAATGAGCGAATCCGAGAACACCGGCGCGAAGTGGGGCATCGCCCACGTCCACGCATCGTTCAACAACACGCTCATCACCGTCACCGACCAGACTGGCGCCGAAACCATCGCCAAGTCGTCCGGTGGTGCCGTGGTGAAGCAGAACCGCGACGAGGCGTCGCCGTACGCGGCCATGCAGATGGCCGAGAAGGTCGCAGAGGAAGTCAAAGCGGCCGGCATCGAGGGCCTGCACGTTCGCGTGCGCGGCCCCGGCGGTAACCTCAACAAGAGCCCCGGCCCCGGCGCGCAGGCGACGATTCGCGCGCTGGCCCGCGCCGGTCTCGAAATCGGTCGCATCGAGGACGTCACGCCGATTCCGCACGACGGCACTCGCGCGCCGAAAAACAGCCGACTCTAACACAGACCCATGGCAGAAGATTTCGAGGTCGAGTTCATCGAACGTGACGACCGAAAGGCTCGCTTCCTCGTCCGCGGGATGACCCCGGCAGTCGCCAACGGCATCCGGCGCGCGATGATAGCGGACGTGCCGACGTTCAGTATCGACACCGTCCGGTTCGTCGAGAACTCGTCGGTGATGTTCGACGAGATGATCGGTCTCCGCCTCGGCCTCGTTCCGCTCACGACGCCTCTCGACGACTTCGAGCAGGGCGACACTGTGACGCTCTCGCTCGACGTGGAGGGTCCGGCGACGGCCTACTCCGGAGACATCGAGACGTCCGACGAACTCGTCAAGCCGGCCGAGCAGAACGTTCCCGTCATCGAACTGAAGGAGGGCCAGCGGCTTCAGCTGGAGGCCGACGCCGTCCTCGGGAGCGGGAAGGCCCACGCCAAACACCAGGGCGGCGTGGCCGTCGGCTACCGACACCTCCACCGCGTGGAGGTCGTCGGCGACGCCGGCGAGTTCGAAGAGCAGGAACCGAACGTCCTCCGCGGGGTCATCGAAGAGCAGGCGGCCGAACACGCCGCCGACGAGAGCGCCGAAGACGGCGACCTCGTCCCCACTTCGGAGTTCGACAACGACCTCACGAAGCGGTACCCCGGCAAGGACGTCGAGGTACACGACGTGCCCGGCGCGTTCGTCTTCCACGTGGAGACGGACGGGTCGTTCACCGTCGAGGAACTGGTTCGCCGCGCCGTCGAGAGCATCTCGGACCGCGCGGCCGAACTCGAACAGAAAGTAGCGATATAACAGAATGACTGCCCCTTCCCACACCCGACGACCGTTCGCCGTCCGCGAAGCGACAGTGACGGGCAACGCTCGTCACCCCGCCGGATTCCGTCCGGCGACGGCGACGCCGCCCGCGGCCGCCCTGACGGCCGCGTCCGCGCGCGTCTCGCGTTCGAGCGACGGCGACCGTGTCGGGTGCCGAATCGAAACTGGTTTGAAGGGGCGTGCAGTACGTCGAGTGCGAGCAGGGATAGCCAAGTCTGGCCAACGGCGCAGCGTTCAGGGCGCTGTCCCATAGGGGTCCGCAGGTTCAAATCCTGCTCCCTGCACTCCGTTTTCTCAGAAGGAGGTAGACAATGAGTAAGACTAACCCGAGACTCAACAGTCTCATCGCCGAGCTGAAGGCGGTTTCTCGTGAGTCTGGCGCCAACGTGTGGCAGGACGTCGCGGACCGTCTCGAAAAGCCCCGGCGCACCCACGCAGAAGTCAACCTCGGCCGTATCGAACGATACGCCCAGGAAGACGAAACCGTAATCGTCCCCGGCAAGGTGCTGGGCAGCGGTGTGCTGGAGAAGAACGTTACCGTCGCAGCGGTCGACTTCTCGTCGTCCGCTCGCAAGAAGATAGAACAGGTGGGAGACACAGTGACTCTCGAACAGATAGCGGAACAGAACCCCGACGGGTCCAACGTACGGGTGATTCGATGAGTCTCGCCGAGTTCGACGCGGACGTCGTCGTCGACGCCCGAAACTGCATCCTCGGCCGCGTCGCCAGCGAAGTCGCCCAGAAGGCGCTCGCCGGCGAGAAGGTGGCCATCGTCAACGCGGAAGACACCGTCGTCACCGGCTCCGAAGACGACGTGATGAGCGTCTACCGCAAGCGCGTCGAGGTGGGTTCGGACCAGGGACCGGTACGTACCCCAAGCGCTCCGGACCGCATCCTTCAAGCGCGCCGTGCGCGGGATGGTCCCGTACAAGACCGACAAGGTCGTGAGGCGCTCTCGAACGTCCGCGTCTACGTCGCACCG
>NZ_WPCD01000017.1:0-39718 GCF_009741955.1 Halogeometricum sp. CBA1124
CGAACGCGTGGCCGAAGCACCAGGCGAACACGACGGACCGACTGATTCGCCCCGGCGACCTCGTGTACGCCGACTTCTACAATATCGGCTACCTCGGCTACCGCTCCTGCTACTACCGGACGTTCTCCGTGGGCGAACCGACGGACGCACAGAGCCTGCGGCGGAGCGTCCGAGCGCCGGAGAGGAGAGCGTCCGCGAGTCCCGCGCCGGAGACGACGACGGCGAGGAGCGTCGACGCGAGGACGCCGGCGGCGACCAGCAACAGAACGTCGGCCGAGACGAGACTCTGCATCGCATCGACGAGTCCCGGCGAGACGGACTGCGGGTCCACAGAGTCGGCGTCGAGGCCGTCGAGTTCGCGGAGGAGGGCTCCGAGGCGGCCGTCCGCCGCGACGAGGGCGACGCGGCCATCCCGGCGAGGACGAGTGGGACGCGGGCGACGCCGTACAGTCCGGTCGCGAGGAGGTACACGGGGAGGACCGACGCCGACCGCTCCGTGAGCAGTCGGCCGCCGGCGCGGAGGGCGGTCGTGACGTTCACGGTCGTGTCGTCTCGCCGAACCGTCAAATGGCTACGGGTGTCGAACCTCAACGATGGCTACAAGCGGCGACGCGTCGTACCACGGGGTATGGACGGAACCGACCTCGCAGACCGCGTTCGCGACGACCACGAGACAGCCTTCTCCCGCCTCGGGTCCTCGAAGGCCCTGTACGCCCTCACCGCCGGGGAGATGGAAGCCGACGCCGTCAGGGCCGCCGCCGCGGACGACCAGTACGCCGCCGCCGACCTGTTGGACGACTGGGCGATGGTCGAACACGGCGACGCCGCCTCTCTCCTCGCGTACCTGGCCGAGGAGACGCGCGACCACGCCGAGTCGGTCGAACCCGACGGCTACGAACGGGGCGACGACCCCGCCCTCTACGACCGCCTCGCCTTCGAGGACGACACGCCGGGCCGCCTCGGCGGCCTCCTCGGCCGGTACCTCGTCGTCGCCGAGTACGCCGGGCAGATGGTCGGCTTCTTCGTCGGCGACGCCGACCCCAAGGCCGCCGCGGAGTTCCGCGAACTCCGCACCGCCGTCGAGGACGAACGGGACCGAGTCGTCGAGACCCTCGACGACGTCTGCGAGAGCGACGACGACTGGGACGCCGCGGGCGACGCCGCCGCCGCCGTCGTCGAGGCGGCCTACGACGACTACGTCGAGACGCTGGAGAGCATGGGCGTGAAACCGAAGAACGTCTGCTGACCGGGTCCTCTCCCGAGGCTTGGCAGCGTCGCCGAGGACGACACCCCCGCCCGCCGACCCCCTCGTTTCCGGTCCGCGTCTCCTCGTGACCGACTCCCGACGCGACGCAGTCTCCCGTTCTCGTCGCTTCTCGGTTCGTGCGAACCGTTCTCAGTCTCCACGCGAAACGGAGGGGTCCGAGAACCGTTCTCAGCGCCCGCGACGCCCTCGCGGTACTCCGACACCTTGTCTCGGGCGGACTCGACTTTCTCTCGGACGCCGCCGTCGGACTGGTCGGCTATCTCCGCGAGGGCGTTCATGTGCCGGGCGAGTCGGCCGTGGTCGGGGCCGCGGTCCGCCGAGGCGAGTTTCGAGAGCGTCTCGGCCTGTCCCTCGATGCGTTCTCTCAGGTCGCCCTCCGCCGCCTCCGCCGCCGCGGTCAGGTCGTCGCTCGCCGCTTCGAGTAAGTCACGCGTCATGCGAGAAGAGAGGTCGGCTCCGAGCAAAAAACGGCCGGTCGTCGAGGCGAACCGTCCGCACCCGTTCAGTCGCCGTCTCGGCGGTGGCGCAGGTAGATGGCCACGGCGAGTATCGTCTGCGGCCACTGGCCGACGAACAGGGCCCGTTCGGTGTCGCCCTTCACGTAGTACTGGTACATCGAGTAGAGGATGGACGCGACGGCCCCGAAGAGGAACAGGTCGCTGCCCTTCGCCTCCTCGACGTCTTCCTCGACGTTCGTCTCGACGCTCTGTGCGACGTCGTCTGCCGTCTGTTCGAGTTCGGTCTCGCTCTCCGTCGAAGATGATTGAAACAAGCTCACCACTAAAATCGAGCGAATGTGTTCGATTAATTAGATCGACGAGCGACTTTTCCGTCTCCCTCCCTGCACCCCCGCTCAGCCGCTGAGACGGGCGAGACGGTTCCACCACCGCGCGGCTAAAGTGCCTCCGCCACGTTGACCGAACGATGAGTGATACGTCCGGTTCCGGCGGCGCCCTGACGCCGGACCATCCCGAGGTGGACCGCGAGTTCCGCGTCGACGCGCCGTTCGACCCCGCCGGGGACCAACCCGACGCCATCGAGCAGTTGGCCCGCGGGTTCGAGGAGGGGATGGAGAAGCAGACGCTCCTCGGCGTCACCGGGTCGGGGAAGACGAACACCGTCTCCTGGACCATCGAAGAGGTACAGAAGCCGACGCTCGTCATCGCGCACAACAAGACGCTCGCCGCGCAGTTGTACGAGGAGTTCAAGAACCTCTTCCCCGACAACGCGGTGGAGTACTTCGTCTCCTACTACGACTACTACCAACCGGAGGCGTACGTCGAACAGACGGACACGTACATCGACAAGGACATGTCCATCAACGAGGAGATAGACCGCCTGCGCCACTCGGCCACCCGGTCGCTCCTCACCCGCGACGACGTCGTCGTCGTCGCGTCCGTCTCGGCCATCTACGGGCTGGGCGACCCGTCGAACTACACCGACATGTCGCTCCGACTGGAGGTCGGCGACCGGATGGACCGCGACGAGTTGCTCGCCCGTCTCGTGGACCTGAACTACGAGCGAAACGACGTGGACTTCCAGCAGGGGACGTTCCGCGTCCGCGGCGACACCGTCGAGGTGTTCCCGATGTACGGCCGTTACGCCGTCCGCATCGAGTTCTGGGGCGACGAGGTGGACCGGATGCAGAAGCTCGACCCGCTACAGGGCGAGGTCAAGTCGACCGAACCAGCCGTGATCATCCACCCGGCGGAGCACTACTCCATCCCCGAGGACCAACTGGAACAGGCCATCTCGGAGATAGAGGAACTGATGCACGACCGCGTCCGCTACTTCGAACGGCAGGGTGACCTCGTGGCCGCCCAGCGAATCGAGGAGCGAACGACGTTCGACATCGAGATGCTGCAGGAGACGGGCTACTGTTCGGGCATCGAGAACTACTCGGTCCACATGTCGAACCGGGAGTCCGGCGACCCGCCGTACACGCTCCTCGACTACTTCCCGGACGACTTCCTGACGGTCATCGACGAGTCCCACCAGACGCTCCCGCAGATTCGCGGCCAGTTCGCGGGCGACAAGGCGCGGAAGGACTCGCTCGTGGAGAACGGGTTCCGCCTCCCCACGGCGTACGACAACCGGCCGCTGACGTTCGAGGAGTTCGAGGAGAAGACCGACCAGACGCTGTACGTCTCCGCGACGCCCGGCGACTACGAACGCGAGCACTCCGAGCAGATAGCCGAGCAGATCGTCCGCCCCACCCACCTCGTCGACCCGAAGGTGGAACTCGCCGACGCGACGGGGCAGGTGGACGACCTGATGGACCGCATCGACGAACGCATCGAACGCGACGAACGGACGCTCGTGACCACGCTCACGAAGCGGATGGCCGAGGACCTGACCGAGTACCTCGAAGAGGCCGGCGTCGACGTGGCGTACATGCACGACGAGACCGACACGCTGGAGCGACACGAACTCATCCGCGACCTCAGGCTCGGTCACATCGACGTGCTCGTCGGCATCAACCTCCTGCGCGAGGGACTGGACATCCCCGAAGTCTCGCTGGTGGCCATCCTCGACGCCGACCAGGAGGGCTTCCTCCGGTCGACGACGACGCTCATCCAGACGATGGGGCGGGCGGCTCGAAACGTCGAGGGCGAAGTCGTCCTCTACGCCGACGAGACGACCGACTCGATGAAGGCGGCCATCGAGGAGACCCAGCGTCGCCGCGAGATTCAGCGGGAGTTCAACGAGGAACACGGCCACGAACCGACGACCATCGAGAAGGACGTCGGCGAGACCAACCTCCCCGGAAGCGAGTCGCGGTCCGCGCGGTCCTCGACGGACCAACCGACCGACGAGGACGAGGCGCGCGAACAGGTCGAGTACCTCGAAGAACGGATGCAGGAGGCCGCGGAGAACCTGGAGTTCGAACTCGCCGCGGACATCCGCGACCGCATCCGCGACGTCCGCCGCGAGTTCGACCTGTTCGACGAGGAAGACGGCGTCGAACCCGAGGCGGACCCGCTGGACGCCGACGACGACGGACTCGCGCCGCCGGACGACTTCTGACCGCCTCGACCGGCGGACCGTCGCCGTCGGACGCGACTGCATCGTTGTCGGACGCGAGACGCGTCGCTGCTGGACGCGAACGCATCGCTGTCGGACGCGAGACGCGTCGCTCCCCGTCGAACGGGTCGCAGAAGTGTGTGACACGCTGGGAACGAGAGGCCCGCGCGTCGGTCGCGTCGCACCGAAGTCGCGTCGGCTTAGGAACTCGTCGTCGTCTCGTTCATGCTCGTGCCGGTGGCCGTGCCGTTACCGGTCTCGTTGCCGACCGGTTCGTCGTCGGGCGACTGGGCACGGTCGCCGTCGAGTTCGACCGTGTACTTCCGGACTTCGTTCATCTTCGCCTCCTCGAAGACGACGTCGAACTCCCACTCGGCGCCGGCTTCCAGCGTCTGCACCTGCTCCTCTTCGGTCTCGTCGATGAACTCGTAGAGGACTTCGCCCTGGTCGTCCTGCAGCGTCACTTCGACTTCGACGGACTCGTAGGGCACGTCGCCCGTGTTCTCGACGGTCCCGCGGAGACCGACGGCGCTCGCTTCCTCGTAGAGCTCCTCGTTTGCGACCTGAAGCCCCTCGGGGTCGTCGTCGAGGATTTCGCCGTCGAGGTCGCCGAGGTCGTCGCTCTCCGTACCGGTACCGTCGCTCGTCGTGCCGGTGTCTTCGCTCGTCGTTTCGGCGCCGCTGGTCGTCTCCGTGGCGCCGCCACCTGTCTCCGTGTTTCCACTCGAAGTGCCCGAACAGCCCGCCAGCGCGCCTCCGAGCATCGTCGCACCTGTCGCCTTGATGAATTTTCGACGGAACATAGTCGAACTAAGCATCTCAGTGTACCGGAGTGAGCGGGTTAAGTTCGGTGGCCAAGATTATGAATTATACTAATATCGGCCGTAAAAATTGTATATCGTCGGCGGGGGCCGAACGTTTACTACCGCGTCCGTCCGACGACTACGCGATGGTCGTCTTCGCCGCCGGCGGTGTCCTCGAACGCGACGACGGGCGGCGGTGCGTCCTCCACCGGCCGCGATACGACGATTGGGTGCTGCCGAAGGGGACGGTCGAACCCGGCGAGTCGCTGGTGGAGACGGCGCTTCGAGAGGTCACCGAGGAGGCCCAGTGCGACGTGGCACTCGGACCCGTCGCCGGCCGTTTGCAGTACGACGTCGCGGCGGGACCGAAAGTCGTCGTCTTCTGGCGGATGTCGGTCGTTCGAGAGCGGCCGTTCCGGGCGAACGCGGAGGTGGACGAGCGGACCTGGTTCGCCCCGGCCGACGCCTGCGACAGGCTCACGTACGACAACGAGCGCGAACTCCTCCGTCGGACCCTCGACGAGCGCTGAACCGGGTATGGTACTAGGTCTCTATGACCTTCTCTAACCTCAAGACTTTTCACCGATTCGTCGTTAGGGGCGCGTCACGATGGTTTGCACTTCGACGAACCAGAGCGTCGAACTCGACCGTCACGTCCCGCTCCCCACGGGGGGGATCTCCTGAATGCCTGTTCGCACCGACGCCGCGCCGAACAGCCACGCCGCACTCGTTCTCTCCGCTCGGCCACGACCGGACGCCGGTCTGGACCACTGATACACACCAATGAGCTCTAGTTCCTACAGCCGACTGCAGAAGTCGTTCTTGAGGCACCAGCACCTGTTCGTGCTCCTCGCGCCCGTGGCGTTCGTCACCGGCGTCCTCTTGGCCGCGCCGACGGGCGGCGCCGGGGGAATGGACTACTGGCTGGACTACTGGTGGCTGTTCCCGGTGTTCCTCACGGGCGCGACCATCGTGAACACCGTCGGCATCAGCGGGTCGGCGCTGTTCGTGCCGTTCCTCATCTTTATCTTCCCGCTGTTCGCCCAACCGCTGCAACCGGCGACCATCGTCAAGGTGGGCCTCATCAGCGAGGCGTTCGGCCTGTCGAGTTCGTCGGTGGCGTTCGTCCAGTACGGGCTGGTCGACCGGCGACTGGCGCTGACGCTCGTCGGCGGGTCGGTTCCGTTCGTCGTCGCGGGCGCGTTGCTGTCGTTCGTCATCCCCGAGGTGGTGTTCCACTCGCTGCTCGGAATCGCCCTGCTGGCGGCGTCGTACCTGCTGTTCCGCGCCGACCTGGGCCACGGTTCCGAGAGCAGCGACGACTCCGAGGCGGTGGCCGACGGCGGCCAACCCCGTGACCTGCCGAACGACGCCGGCAAACTCGGCCCGGCGGGCGTCCGAACGGACGACGACGGCACCGTCACCCGGGTGGACCGCGAGGGCGACGACTACACGTACACCCGCGGGGGCTACCTCCGTCGCTTCGGCAACTACAGCATCGGCGGCCTGTTCCAGGGGCTGGCCGGCTTCGGCGTCGGCGAACTGGGCATCATCTCCATGCTCGGGACGAAAGTTCCCGTCCGTGTCGCCATCGGCACCAACCACATCGTCGTCGCACTCACCGCCGTCCTCGCCTCTCTCGTCCACGTCTTCGGCGGCGGACTGGTCGGCGGCCACTCGCTGAGTTCTGGCGACGACGCCGTGGAACATGGTCGTCTTCACCGTCCCGGCGACGGTCATCGGCGGCCAGATTGCGCCCTACGTGTCGAACGCGCTGGAGACGGACACCATCAAGAACGGCGTCGGCGTCCTGTTCGCCGTCATCTCGGTCGCGCTGTTCCTCATGGCCGCGGGCAACGCCTTCTGACGGACGCCCGCCGGCCGACTACTCGTTCTCGTCGGGGTCGCCGTCTTCGTCCTCGTCGACGAGTCCCTCGCCGTCGAGCATCACGCTCTCGCCGTCCGCGCCGGTCATAGTCGGACGCCCGCCGCGACTCGCACAGGCGTGTGGGCCGAACGCGACGACCGGCGGGGTCGGACCCACCCGACGGCGACGGCTGGTCGTCGTCACACGGTCAGAACGAGCGAGACGCGCGCGTCGGTCGGTCGTTCGGCCGCCCCGCAACTCGACGCTACCCGGTGGCCGTCCGCTACCGTCGTTCGGACGGCCGTCCCGTCCGCATCTCGACGTAGCGACGGGGCCACGTCCGGAGGTGGCGCTTCAGTCGAGCGACGACGCCGTCCGAGGTAGGCTCTGGTCGCGGCACCGATGCTCCTTGCGGCCCAGTCGAACCGCGTTCGTGGCTCATGTGCTAACCAAGTGCATGATTGTTCATAAACGTTGTGCGACGCGGCCGTCGGCGCCCCGTCAGTTCCGCTCGGCCTCTTCGAGGCGAATCTCCGCCTCGCCGGTGTCGCCGTTCGTCAACGCCTGCACCTCCCCGAGTATCTCCTCGATGTCGTCGAGGCCGATGAGTTCGCGCGTCTCCGCGTCGAAGTCGCGACTCTCCAGCGCCGACGACTCCTGCACGTTCGAGTCGGTGAGTTGCCGGCCGTAACGGCCCAGGAGGCTGGTGAGTTCCTGCGGGAGGACGTACGTCGTGGAGGGCGATTCGCCGATGCGGCGCAGGGACTCCAGCCCTCTGTCCACGATGGCGCGTTCGCCCATCGACTCGGCGGATTTCGCGCGGAGGACCGTCGAGATGGCGTCGCCCTGCGCTTCGAGAATCTGACTCTGTTTCTCCCCCTGCGCGCGGATGATGTTCGACTGCTTCTCACCCTCCGCCCGTTCGACGGCGGAGCGTCGTTCGCCCTGCGCTTCCAGAATCATCGCGCGGCGACGGCGTTCCGCGGACGTCTGTTGTTCCATCGCGCTCTGCACGTCCGGCGACGGTTTCACCTCGCTCACCTCGACGGACTCGACTTCGACGCCCCACTCGTCGGTCGGGTCGTTCAACTCCCGGTGGATGCGGCGGTTTATCTCGTCCCGGCGCGACAGCGTCTCGTCGAGTTCCATGTCGCCGATGACGGCTCGGAGCGACGTCTGCGAGAGGTACGACACGGCCGTCTTGTAGTCCTCGACTTCGAGGAACGCCTTCCGCGCGTCCTTCACGCGGATGTAGACGAACGCGTCGGCGGTGACGGGCGAGTTGTCCTCGGTGATAGCCTCCTGCGGCGGCACGTTCAGCGTCTGCGTCCGCATGTCGAACGTGTACGCCCGCGAGACGAACGGCGGGACGATGTTCAGTCCCGGTTCCAACAGGCCTCTGTAGTCGCCGAACACCGTCAGCGCGCGCTTCTCGTAGGCGTTGACGATTTCGACGGCGCTGAACACCGTCGCGACGAGGAGGACGAGGGCGAGGACACCGACGAGGGCGACGGGGTTCAGGCCGAACACCGCCAACGCGAGGACGAACGCGGCCACGAGTCCCACACCGGTCAGGAGCCAGTCCGGCGGCCCCTGTGCGGACATGCGCCCGAGTTCGCGAAAGAGGTTGGCCATACCCGTCTCTTAGTGCCGACGACATTAAGCTACGTCCCTCGTTCACACGCGCCTGAAACCGTCGCTCCCACAAGACATTTCGAGTTCGGGGACTATTCGACGCACATGCTCCCCGGAACGCGCGGCGACGTCGACGTCGAGGACCTCCTGAAGCTGATTCTGGTTCTCGTCGTCGTCTGGCTCGTCCTCGAAATCGTCGGTGGCGTCCTCGGCATCCTCGGACACCTCCTCGGCCCGCTCCGACCGCTCCTCGGCCTCGTCGTCGTCGCTCTCATCGTCCTCTGGTTGCTGGACCGCCTCTGAGCCTCCGACCCCGTCGACGGCGGTCCGCCCGACAAATCCGACGACTTTTCACCGCCGACGCCGACGCTCGGACGTGTTCAGCCTCAACGTGCCCGTCCCCGGTCAGGTCGAACGCCTCGCGGCGGACCTCCACCCCGCGCTGACCGCGTTCGACAGCATCCGCGAACGCCACTCGCTCGTCGTCAAGCGGTTCGACACGAGCCTCGACCCCGACGCGGACTCGCTCCCCCGTCTCCGCGAACGCCTCCGCGAGACGCTCCGGGGCGTCGCTCCGTTCGAGGCGCACGTCGACGGCATCGACTACTTCGAACGACCCACCCGCGGCGAGGGACCGGTCGTCTACCTCCGCGTCGAGAGTTCGGGGCTGTACGACCTGCACGGGCGACTCTGCGAGTCGTTCGGGACGGTGCCGGAGATGGAGGGCGACGACTACACGCCGCACGTCACCCTCGCTCGCGGCGGCCGCATCGACGACGCCGCGGCACTCGCCGACCGCGAGATAGACGAGATTCGCTGGACCGTCGGCGAGGTGGGCGTCTGGGACTCGCGGTACCGCGAGGACGCCGCGCGCATCCCGCTTCGGTGACGATGCGGTGACGCCGACGCTCGACGCCTACCGCCGTTGCAGTCGCATTCCCATCGGCTCCTCGGGGTGCATCGTCAGCGACCCGCGGAGGTCGAACGGTCTGTCGCGCACGTAGTCGAGTTCGTACTCTTGCGCGACGGTGGCGAGGATGAGTTGCGCCTCCATCATCGAGAACCGCTTGCCGATGCAGTGCCGCGGGCCGCCGCCGAACGGGAAGTACGAGAAGCGCGGCCGCTTCGCGCGGCGTTCGGGGAGCCAGCGGTCGGGGTCGAACTCGTCGGGCGCGTCGTACCACCGCGGCGACCGGTGGACCACCCACTGCGGGAGCATGATGGCCGACCCCGCCGGGACGCGGTAGCCGCCGAGGCGCACGTCCACCTGCGGTTCCCGGAAGATGACGTACACCGGCGGGTACAGCCGCATCGCCTCCTGCAACGCGCGTTCGAGGTAGTCGAACCGCCGTACGTGGGCGACGGTGGGCGTCTCGCCGCCGCACACCTCGTCCACCTCCGCCTGCACCGCCGCCTCCGCCTCGGGGTGCTGCGAGAGGAGGTAGAACGCGTACGTCAGCGTCAGCGCGGTGGTGTCGTGCCCCGCCAGCAGCATCGTCATCATCTCGTCGCGTATCTGCTGGTCGGTCTGCTCGTTCCGGTTCTTCGCGCGCAGGAGGACCGACAGGAGGTCCATTGGCGGTCCGTCCTCGCCCGCCACCGCCGCCGCGGGGTCGTCCTCCGTGCCGCGGCGTTCGGCGACCACGTCGTCGATGACGCCCTCCAGAATCGAGATGGACTCCTTGTACTCGCGGTTCTCCCGCGTCGGCGCCCAGTCGGGTATCAAAAACCGCATCGGGTCCGGCTCGAAGCGCTTGCCGAGGGGTTCGAGGTTCTCCTGCACCGTGCGGACGCGTTCGTCCGGGAGCGACGACCCGAACATCGCGTCCACGATTATCTTCACCGTGACGCGGGCCATCTCCAACTGCACGTCGCGCACCTCTCCGTCCGCCCAGCCGTCGACCATCGCCGTCGCGTGTTCGGTCATCGTCTCCCCGAGCGAGTCGATGCGCCGGGGGTCGAACGACGGTTGGGCCAGTTCGCGCTGCTTGCGCCACGTCTCCCCCTCGCTCAGGAGCAGTCCGTCACCGAGGAGCGTCCCGATGGCGTCGTCCTGAAAGTCCGGCTTGTGGTACTTCGCGTCGTCGGACACCAGCACCCGCTCGATGTCGGCGGGGTTGGTGAGCATGTACGTGTCCAGCGGACCGAGTCCGAAGTACACCACGTCGCCGTACGCCTCCGACACCTGCGTCAGAAACGTGAAGGGGTCCTTGGCGTACTGTCGGCTGTTTCCGAACAACGGCACGCCCTTGGGCCCCGGGGGTCGGGTACTCATCGGATGGGGGTTAGCGCGGACGCGTATGAACGACTCGGATGTGCTAGAATCTGACAGGACAGTCCGACGCGCCCGACCGCGTCGTTCGGGCGCGTTCGACCGGACAAATCCGGGCCGATGCGACCGCGAGTGCGAAGCAACGCGGTCGTCGGAGGCTCACGACCGTCGCTCGAACAGTCGGCCGAACAGGAACGGGTACGTCGCCATGGCGATGGGGACGAACACCCACACCCGACCGGCCAGCAGGTTGTAGTCCGCGAGGAGCACGCTCCACGGCGTCCCCATGACGTAGTGGCCGAACCCGAACTCGAACAGCACCGTCAGCGTCGCCCACAGGAGCCCGATTGCGACGAGTTCTCTCGCCGAGTGGCCCGCGTACCGGTCGAAGTAGAGGTACGCCACCACCGCGAGAGCCGCGAGTAACGACACGGTACTGAGCACGTGCCCCGCGTAGTCGCCGACGGCCGGCGCGAGGACCACCTCTCGGAACGTCGCGTTGAGGAGCGCGACGACCACCAGACCGACCCAGGCCGCGGCGGCGGCGGCCAGCCGAATCGGTCGGAGGCGGCGCTGGCTGTCGGTCGTCGTGCCGGCCGAACCGTCGTCCCTGTACGTGGTCTCTGTCATGTCCTTCACCAAGTGTAGAGAGGTGCTCTCGGACGAAAACGGCCGCACCCGATTCTCACCGGCTGAGACGGACGGCGACGCCGCCCCGTGCGCTCGACTCCGTCAGGGTCGCGGCGGTTCGCCGTCGTAGGCGTCGTGGTCGTGTAGAAGTTCAGCATCGCGAACTTCAGCTTCTCGGCGGGAACGTCGACGAGTTCGGCGCGCTCCTCGGACGGGAACGTCGACCGCACGCCGTACTTGCCCATCTGCGAACTCGCCCGCGTGTAACGTTTGTCGGCGAGGACGCGGACGCCGAAGTCCTCCGGCGACCGGATGACGCGGCCGAGGGCCTGTCTGGTCTTGCGGATGGTGGGAATCTCGACGGCGTAGCGCCAGCCCGCCTCGCGACGACCGCTGTACACCCGGTCGTAGGCGTCCTGAATCGCCTCCATCCGCTCGGAGAGGTGCGGGTAGGGCACGCCGACGACGACGACGGTTCGCGCGTCGTCGCCGTCGAAGCTCACCCCCTCCGCCAGCGTCCCCCACAGCGAGGTGAGCAGCACCGCTCCCTGACTCGCGACGAACTTCGACCGTATCTCCTCCGTCGGCGTCCCCGCCTCGTCGAGGAACAGGCGGTCCGTCACGTCCATCCGCGACTGCAGTCGCTCGTGGTATCGCTCGGCCTCCGCGTACGACGGGAAGAACACGAGCGCGTTCCCGGGCGTGAAGCGCGCGGCGTCGGCCAACACCTGCGTCAGCGTCTCCTGCGTCGCCGGTTCCTCGCGCTCGGAACTGAACAGCGCGGGCGTCTGCACCGCGAGCGTTCGCCGGTTCTCCTCGGGGTACGCCAGTTCGTACGCCATCGTCGCCGGGTCCGACAGGCCCAACACGTCCTCGGTCACGTCGAACGGCCGGAGCGTCGCCGACATGAGGATGCTCGCGTGCACCTCCTCGAACAGCGTCTCGGTCACCTCCCGCGGGATGCAGGTGTACAGTTCGGCGCGTCCGTACACCTCCTCGGTACCGCCGTCGCGGCGGACCGAACACATCGGGTGCTGGCCCAACTTCGCGCCGTCGGCCATCCACGCGGCGACGAACTCGGCGGCCTGCAGCGTCTGGCACTCCTTGCGCGTCGTCGTCTCGCCGTCCCTGTACGCCTCCTCGTACTCGTCGTCGAGGCGCTTACCCAACTGGAGGGCGAGGTCCGCCTCCGTGCTGATTCCGCGGCCCTCGTACCGGTCCAGGAAGGCGAGCGTCAGGTCGTCGCGCCTGTCGTGGTTGGCGATGGGCAGGTCGTACCAGTTGTCGCCGACCTGTTCGTGTTCGCCGAAGCCGAGGGCGTCGTCGTACGTCTCCCGGAGTGCGTCGAGGAACGCCCCGAGGACGTTCTCCGCGGCGTCGGCGCGGGAGTCGTCCGCGTCGTCGAGTTCGCTCAGCGCGCTCTCGAGCGTGTTCTCCGTGAGCGTGCGACTCGCGTGGTCGCGGGCGGCCGACTCGATGTTGTGCGCCTCGTCGAAGACGGTGATGACCTCCTCCGGGTCGCGGTCCAGCCACCGGAAGAACTGCTCGCGGATGTTCGGGTCGAGCAGGTGGTGGTAGTTGCAGACGACGAGGTCCACCTGCTCCATCCCCTCCTTCAGCAGTTCGTAGCCGCACAGCATCCGCTCGTCGGCGTACTCGTAGATCTCCTCGGGCGTCCGCACGTCGTCGAACAGCCACGAGAAGAACGCCTCGGTGTCCTCGGTGAGGTTGTTGTAGTAGTGCTCACAGACGTTCCCCTCCCGCAGGTCGTCGAGTTCGTCTTCGAGTTCGTCGAGTTCGTCCGTCACCGCCGTCCGCGCGTCCGCCGCGCCCTGTTCGCCCTGCCGCATCCGGTCTACGAGCGCGTCGGCCTGTTCGGACAGTTCCGCGACGTCCTCCTCCTTCTCCACGAGGCTCCGCGTCGTGTCACGGAGCGTCTGGCACTCCTGGTACTCCACGTCGATGTGACACATCGACGACTTCCCCTTGAACACGACGGCGCGTATCGGCTCCGTGCGGGTGATGGCCCGCGCGTCCTCGACGAACTGGCGCATCTGCTGGTGGACGTTCGTCGTGATGACCACCGTCTTGTCCTCCCGTCTGGCGTACTCGAGGGCGGGAACCAGCGCCGAGAGCGTCTTGCCCGTCCCCGGCGCCCCCTCGACGAGGACGTCGCGCTCCGATTCGAGGGCCTCGGCGATGCCGTCCATCGCCTCCTCCTGGTTCGGGTACGGGCGGTCGTACGGGAAGAACCGCATGTGTCCGCTCGTCTCTGCCACGGTGCGTCCTAACGCCCCATCGGTTATAATCTCCCGGTTGGGTACGCGTTCCGACGGGTTTCGTTCGACGCCCGCGCCGGACGGCCGGCGGGGAGCGTTGGCCCCCGCGAGCGACGTTGCCGGGGTCGCCCGCCCGAAAATCGCCGCCCTCGCCGCCCCGACCCGGCCAGAACGGTCACAACTGTTTTTATGTGCTAGCAATTACCACTGTGTGCAACATGTACGCTTCCAGTGGCCTGCCGGTGGCCCCGTTACAGGCGGACCCGATTCCCGACTCGCTGAACGAACTGCTCGCCCAGTACGGCGGGCTCGTCGGGAAGGTAGTCGCGTTCGTCCTCGCGTTCGTCGTCGTCTGGCTCGTCGCTCGGGTCGTCCTCGTGCCGTTGGCCAACCGGGTGCTCAGAGAGCGCGGGTACGACGAGACGGTCCGGAGTCTCGCCGACAGCGTGTTCGGCGCGCTGGCGCTGCTTCTCGCCCTCGCCGTCGCGTTCACCGTCGCCGGGTTCGGCAGCATCATCGCGGCGTTCGCGACGCTCGGCGGCGCGTTGGCGCTGGCACTCGGCTTCGCCGCGCAGGACCTGCTGGCGAACTTCGTCGCCGGCGTGTTCATCCTGAAGGACAAGCCGTTCGAGGTGGGTGACTGGATAGAGTGGAACGACATGTCGGGGCGCGTCGAGGACATCGACCTGCGCGTCTCCCGCGTGAAGACGTTCGACAACGAGCGCATCACGGTGCCGAACGCCGAACTCGCCAACAACGCGGTGAAGAACCCCGTCGCCTACGACCGACTCCGGCAGAAGTTCGTCTTCGGCATCGGCTACGACGACGACATCGACCACGCGAAGTCCGTCATCGTCGACGAGGCGCGCTCGAACCCCGACATCATGGACGACCCGGCGCCGGACGTCCGGGTGACCGAACTCGCCGACTCCTACGTCGGCCTCCAGTCGCGCTTCTGGATTTCGGACCCCTCGCGCGCCGACTTCGCGCGGGTTCGCTCGAACTTCGTGCAGGCGGTCAAAGAGCGTCTCGACGCCGAGACCATCGACATGCCGTACCCGTACCGCCAACTCACCGGCGCCGTCGAGACGACGGCCACGGTGACGGAGTCGTCCGCCTCGCCCGCGACGGACGACTGACGCGGAACTCCGCGCCGCGGGTCGATTCTCCCCTGTCCTGCCGTTGCGCCGGACTGTCCCCCCGTCGCGTACGTTCGTCCCGGGTTCGCGCTCCCGCACTCTCGTGTGCGCGCCGCGGACCTGACCGAGAGAGGGTTTTCTCCTCGGGGAACCTCTAGGACCTGTCATGTCCACGAAAGCTACCGGCGGTGCGGTCGAAGGCGGCGAACAGATACTCGACGAACAGCCCGAGATACTCACCGGAGTCGAGAGCTGGCAGGCCGGCGTGGGCGCGGGTCTGCTCGGTGCCATCGCGTTCGGCGCGGTGATGGCCATCGTCGCACCGGGTGCGTTGACGGCCGCCATCCCCGCGATGTACGGCCTCACCGGCGGCGCCGCGGGGACGTTCGTCCACCTCGCCCACGGCGCGATTCTCGGCGTCGCGTTCGCGGCCATCGTCCGCGCGCGCCCCGACTTCGGGTCGAACCTGACTCGCGCGACCATCGCCGGCGCGGCGTACGGCGTCGTGCTCTGGGTCGTCCTCGCGGCGTTCGTGATGCCGGTCTGGCTCTCCGCCGTCGGCTTCGCGGGCGCGCCGCCCCTCCCGTCGTTCGACCCCATCAGCCTGGCCGGCCACGCGCTGTACGGTATCGTCCTCGGCGCGGCGTACCCCCTGCTGCGCCGGTGAGCGCCCGGCCCGAACACCTCCAGAACCGTACATTACGTTTTTCCGACACCGCTACCGACTAACCGGCAATATTCTCTCCCTCTCGACGTAAAGCTATCCCCATCGTGCGGCGGAGACACCGCGCCGAGATGACGTTATGCGGTCGGTGCACGCTACTGGATAGCATGGCAACCGAGACAGCCACACAGACGGTCGAATCGACCTCGAACGGCGACTGGCAGGCGGGCGTCTTCGCCGGCGTCGCCGCGGGAATCGCGATGGGGGCCCTGATGGTGATGCAGATGCGGCCCGTCCTCGAAGTGGCGATTCCGTCGATGTACTTCCTCAGCGGCGGCCTCGCCGGCTTCACCATCCACGTCGCACACGGTGCGGTTCTCGGCGTCGTCTTCGCCGCCGTCGCGACGACGCGACCGAACCTCTCGACGGGCACGAGTCTCGGACTCGGCGTCGCCTACGGCGTCGTGCTCTGGGTCGTCCTCGCCGTCCTCGTCATGCCCGTCTGGCTCTCCGTCGTCGGGTCGCCCGCGAACCCGCCCCTGCCGAACGTGAACGTGACGAGCCTCGTCGGCCACGTCGTCTACGGCGCGGTCCTCGGCGCGGCCTACCCCGCGGTCCGGGACCGACTCTGAGTCGTCGGTCTCCCGGCCAGTCTTCTCTCTGACCCGACACTTTTCACACCGGCGGACGGACCGGGGATATGGTTCCCAGGTCGTTCGCCGCCCTCGCAGTCGCAGCGATGCTCCTGCTCGCCGGCTGTGGCGCGCTCTCGTCGTCGCAGGAGGCGCCCACCGAGCAACCGCCCGTGACCGAATCGGTGACGGAGTCGACGGTGACCGAGGCAGAGTCCGCCGTGCCCGACTCCGCCGCGTCGACGGCGTCGCCGACGGAGACGGCCGACCCCGACGCGGCCGCCGACGTGGAGTGGGTCGAGTGGAACGCGTCGCTGCCGGCCGCGTTGCCCTCGGGCGTGAACGAGTCGGGCGTCGACGCCGACACGCTCCTCGCCGCCCACGGGGAGTCGCTCGCCGACACCGGGTTCGTCGTGACGCGAAACACCACGGGGCAGTCGGCCGACGCGGCGCAGACCACGTCCGGGAGCGTCCACGCCCGCGTGACGGCGAATCGCTCGGAGGCGCTCCTCCGGTACGTCACCGGCGGTCCCGACAGACAGGTGTACCTGACCGACGACCGACTGTTCGTCCGGACGGTCCGAGACGGCGAGACGTGGGTTCGCAGCGGTGAACGGACGCCGAACGCCTCGTCGGTCCCGGACGACTTCCGCTTCGACGGCGACGTGGCGATGTTCGTCGAGAACGCCGCGCACGAACCCGTCGGCAGCGTCGTCCGCGACGGGCGCACGCTCGTCGTCCTCGAAGCCGACGCCGAGGCGCGCGCGGCCTGTTCGGCCCCGAGGGCGAACTCGACGGCGACGTGACCGCGCTCCGGTCGCAGGTCCTCGTCGCGCCGAACGGCACCGTCGTCGAACACCGCGCGCTCCTCACCGTGACGGAGGCGGGCGGCGACGCCACCACCACCACCTACCGCTACGCCGTCGAAACCGGGACCGTCACCGTCGAGCGTCCGGCGTGGGCGACCGAGGAGTAGCGGACGAGCGAACGCCGAGCGGACGCCCCGAAGCGGTCACCGACGCGGACAGTTGACTTCGGGACGCAAACAGCCTCTTGCGTGTCGCGGGCCGAACACGAAGCCCATGTTTGGTGCCTACGCGCTCGGCAAGCGGGCCGCAAAGTTCGGCTACAAGCGATTCGGCGCCCCCGGCGCCGTCGCCTCGGGCGGGGCGGCACTCGTCGGCTACGTCGCCGTGCGACGCGCGCTGAAGTCGCTCACGAAGTCCGGCGACGTCACCTCGGCCGTCGACGCCGAGACGATAACGCGCGCCGTCGAGGAGGACGGCCTCTCGGCGGTGACGGACAGGGCGACGCTCGAAGCGGCGGTCGACGAGGAAGCGTTAGACGCCCCCGTCGACATCGACGAACTCCGGTCGTCCGCGGCGGTGGAGTCCGAAACGCTGACCGATTCGGACGACGCCGTCGACGTCGTCGGTTCGCAGGACGACGTGGACGTCGTCGACCCGTACCGGGAGACGGCCGCCGACTCGGACGACGTGGACGTCGTCGACGTGGTGGACGAACCGGACGGCGACGGGACGGACGAATCAGACGGCGACGGGATGGACGAACCGGACGCCGATACCGAGGATGGCATAGACGCCGACGAAGCGGACGAATCGGACGCCGACGCGGACGACGAGCACAGCGAGAAGTAGCCCGCACCGTCGCCGTTCGCTCGGCGTCGCCCGTCCGGTCCCATCCGCCGCGCGTCCGCGCTTTCTCCGACGGGACGACTACTCGTCCAGCAGTTCGACCAGGAGGCCCTTCTGGGCGTGCAGGCGGTTCTCCGCCTGGTCCCAGACGAGAGCGCGGTCGGATTCGAGGACGTCGTGGCTTATCTCTTCGCCGCGGTGGGCGGGCAGACAGTGCATCACCTTCGCGTCCGTCCCGTCCAGCAGCGACTCGTTCACCTGATAGCCCTCGAACGCGGCGAGTTTCTCGTGTCGCTGGGACTCCTGTCCCATCGAAATCCACACGTCGGTGTACACCACGTCCGCGTCGGCGACTGCCTCTTCGGGCGTGCCGGCGACGGTCGGTTCGCCGCCGTACTCCGCGGCGTGCGCCAACACGTCGTCGTCGATGCCGTAGTCCTCGGGCGTGGCGACGGTGAGGTCCAGTCCCGCCATCGCACAGCCGAGGACGAACGACTGGCCGACGTTGTTTCCGTCGCCGACCCACGCCGCCTGCACGCCGTCGAAGCCGCCGAACGCCTCTCTGATGGTGAGGAGGTCCGCGAGCGTCTGGCACGGGTGCGCGTCGTTGGTCAGGCCGTTGACGACGGGCACCTCGGCGTACTCGGCTATCTCCACGAGGTCCGCGTGCTCGAACAGGCGGGCCATCACCACGTCCACGTAGCGCGAGAGGACCCGCGAGGTGTCCGACAGCGGTTCGCCGTGACCGAGTTGGATGTCCTCGGGGCCGAGGAAGATGGCGTGGCCCCCCAACTGCGTCATCCCCGTCTCGAAGGAGATGCGCGTCCGGGTGCTCGGCTTCTCGAACAGCATCCCGAGCGTCTGGTCCTCGAGTCGGGTGTCGTCGGCGCCCGACTTGACCGCCGCCGCGCGGTCCAGGACCGCGTGCAGTTCGTCCGTGCGCAGGTCGTCGATGTCGAGGAAGTGTGTCGTTTCGAGCATCCCTATCACTCCGTCAGCGTCTCGCAGACGCCGGTCAGCACGTCGATGGCGGCGTCGTACTCCGCCAGGTCGAGGTGTTCGTTCGGCGCGTGGTCGAGGTCCGAGTCGCCGGGACCGTACGTCGCCATCGGGCAGTCCCACTGCCCCGCGAAGATGTTCATGTCGCTGGTGCCGGTCTTCCGCAGGAGGCGGGGGTCGCCGTCCTCCTGTCGGATTGCGACGCGGAACGCTCGCGCCACTTCCGTCCGGGGACTCGTCATCACGGGCGGGATGGGCTTCTCCCAGTGGACGCTCCCCTCGGCCAGTTCGCCCTCGGCGACCTCTTGGACGTCCTCGATGGTGAGACGCGGAGGGACGCGGAACTGCACGTCCACCGTCGCCTCGACGGCCAGTCCGTCCTCGGTGGGGCCGCCCTCGAAGTTCACGGGCTTCGTCGTCACGGTGTCGAAGACGCCCTCCTCCTCGCTCTCGAAGAAGTCGGCGACGCGCGACCACCAGTCGACCGCCGACTGGATGGCGTTGTTCTCCGGGCGCGAGGAATGGCCGAGTTCGCTCGTGGCGACGTACGTCCCCGAGAGGAACCCGCGGTAGCCGAGCGTGATGCCGTCCCAGCCCGACGGCTCGCCGTTGATGAGGGCGTCGGGTTCCGCGCGGTCCTCCAGCAGGTGCCACGCGCCCGTGGAACTCGTCTCCTCCTCGACGACGCCGGCGAACGAGACGCCCGTCTCGACGGCCGCGACGGCCATCGACGCGAGGGGGCCGGTGGCGTCCACGCTGCCGCGGCCCCACAGCACGCCGTCCTCTATCTTCACGGGCACCTCGCCGGGCACGGTGTCGATGTGCGAGGTGAGAAGCACCGAGTCGTCGGCGGGCGCGCGGACGTTGCCCACCTCGTCGATCCACACCTCGCGGTCGTGCGCCTCGAAGAACGCCTTCAGCACCGCGGCCGCCTCGGACTCGTCGCCCGACACCGACGGCGTCGAGACGAGGTCCGCCAGCAGCGTCTGCGCCTCGTTCAACCCCTCGGTGAGGTCGGCCTGTACGTCGAACGGTTCGGCGTGCATCATCTCTCTCTCCTCGTCTGTCGTCTGTCCGTTCGTCTCCGCGGCCGCCGTCTGTCCGTTCGTCTCCGCGGCCGCCGTCTGTCCGTTCGTCCGCCCTTCGCTGGCCGCGTCGTCGGCCTCGGCGCGTTCCTCCTCGGTGAGATGGATACCGCTCATCCCGTCACCTCCACGAACGCGTCGACGAACTCGTCGGCGTGGTCCTCCGTGACGACCAGCGGCGGCAACAGGCGCACGACGGTCCGCCCGGCGGGCAGCGCCAGCACCTGCTCGGAGATGGCGAGGTTCTTCAGCACGCGGTTCGCCCCGCGCTTCACCTGCACGCCGAGCATCAGGCCCTGCCCGCGCACCTCGCGCACCGGCAGGTCGTGTTCGTCGGCCGCGGCGGTTATCTCGCTCTTGAGGTACTCGCCGACGGCGGCGGCGTGACTCGGGTAGTCCTCCTCGACGATGGTGTCGAGGGTGGCGTTCGCCGCCGCGCAGACGACGGGGCCGCCGCTGAACGTCGACCCGTGGTTGCCGGGGTCGTCGGCTATCCAGTCGGCGACCAGCGTCGCGCCGAGGGGCAGGCCGTTGGCGATGCCCTTCGCCGAGGTGAGGATGTCGGGCGTCACGCCCGACTGTTCGCAGGCCCACAGCGTCCCCGTCCGACCGACGCCGGTCTGAATCTCGTCGAACGCGAGGGCCGCGCCCGCCTCCTCGGTGAGTTCGCGGGCCGTCCGCAGGTACTCCGTCGTCGCGGGGTGGATGCCGCCCTCGCCCTGCACGGGTTCGAGGAAGACGGCCGCCGTCTCCTCGTCCACCGCCGCCGCCAACTCCTCGGCGTCGCCGTAGGTGACGAACTCCACGTCGCCCGCCAGCGGTTCGAACGGCTCCTTGTACTTGTCCTTCCACGTCATCGCCAGCGCGCCCATCGTCCGGCCGTGGAAGCCGCGCTTCGTGGCGACTATCTTCGAGCGACCCGTCGCCGAGCGCGCGAACTTCATCGCCGCCTCGTTCGCCTCCGTCCCGGAGTTGCAGAGCCAGACGTTCTCCAGTCCGTCGGGGGGCGACGGCGGCCAGTTTCTCGTACAGTTCCGTGCGGGCCTCGACGGGGTAGGAGGCCTGCACGTACGTCAGCTTCTCCGCTTGTTCCTGCACCGCCTCGGTGACGGCGGGGTGGGAGTGGCCGAGTGCGGCGACGGCGTACGACGCGCCGAAGTCGAGGTACTCGGTGCCGTCGGTGCCGTACAGGTAGGCCCCTTCGCCGGACTCGATGCCGATGGGTTTCTCGGAGAACACGAAGCCGCTCATGCGTCCACCTCCTCGACGAGGGCCGACGCGTGGACGTGAGTGCCGCCGCCGCGAATCGCCTCCACGACGGGGTCGTTCACGTTCGCGGACGCGACGATGACCTTCGAGGCCCCGCCGGTCAGCGCCTCCTTCGCCGCCATCACCTTCTTCGTCATGAACCCCTCCGCGGCGGACTCCAGCGCGGCGAACTCCTCGGCCGTCTCCACCTGGTCGATGAGCGTCGCCTCGTCGTCGGGGTCCTCGTAGACGCCCGTGACGTCCGTGAGGACGACCAACTCGGCGCCGAGTGCGCCGGCGACGGCGGCCGCCGCGCGGTCCGCGTCGGCGTTGACCGCGACGCCGTCGTCGGCCAGCATGGGGACGGTGACGACGGGGACGTAGCCGTCGCCGAGGAGCGTCTCCAGCAGGTCGGCGTTCACGTCCGTTATCTTCCCGGAGTGGTCGCCGCGCTTGATCTTCTTCTTGCCGTCCTCGACGACGCGCACCGCGGACTTGCGCGGCCCCGTCAGGAGGCCGCCGTCGACGCCGGAGAGGCCGAGGGCGTCCACGCCCGCCCCGCGGAGCGTCGTCACGAGGTCCGTGTTGAGTTTCCCGGGCATCACCATCGAGAACACCTCCATCGTGCGCTCGTCGGTGAAGCGCCCGACGACGCCCGACGGCGTCTCGACGTAGGTGGGTTCCTCGCCGAGTTCTTCGAGGGTGTCGTCCACCGCGGTGGACCCGCCGTGGACGACGACCACGTCGCGGCCGTTGGCGACGAGGTGCGCCACGTCCTGGACGGCACCGGCCGGGTCCACCGCTCGTGCGCCGCCGACTTTGACGACGACCGGCGGTTCGTCCGCCGGCACGGTGCCGCCGTCGGCGCAGAGGGTGGCGTCGTTGTCGGCCAGTTCGTCGTGTAGCGAGGCGAGTTCGTCGCGGGTGTAGCGTGTCATCGGTGGTGTGAAACTGTGTGTGGTGGGTCGGATGCGAGTCGGGTGCGTGGTCCGGTCAGTCTGCGGTTCGGTTCAGGGCGCGCCGACCGGGTGGAGTCCGGTGAACTCCAGTCCGGCCGTCTCCTCCAGGCCGAGGGCGACGTTCGCGGCGTGGACCGCCTGCCCGGCGGAGCCCTTCATCATGTTGTCGATGGCCGAGAAGACGACCACCCGGCGGTTCGAGGGGTCGAGTTCGAAGCCGACTTCGGCCGTGTTCGTCCCCGCCACCGCCTTCGGTTCGGGGTAGCGGTAGACGCCGCCGCCGCCGGCGACGGTGCGCACGAACGGTTCGTCGGCGTAGGACCCCCGGTAGGCCTTCCACATGTCGCCCTTCGAGACGGGCGCGTCGGGGAAGACGTGACAGGTGGCGCTCGCGCCGCGGACCATGTCCACCGCGTGGACGGTGAACGAGACGGAGAGTCCGAGGAACTGCTCTATCTCGGCCTCGTGGCGGTGTCCCGTGGGCGCGTACGGGCGGACGATGCCCGAGCGCTCGGGGTGGCTGGAGGCGTCGCCGCCGCCCGCGCCGCCCTCCGAGGAGCCGACTTTCACGTCCACGACCACCTGCTCGTCGCCCGACAGCACGCCGGCGTCGAACAGGGGCTTCAGGCCGAGGATGGTCGCCGTGGCGTTGCACCCGCCCGACGCGATGAGGTCGGAGCCGGGGAGGTTCTCGCGGTTTATCTCCGGCAGGGCGTACTCGGCCTGCTCCAGATACTCGGGGCAGACGTGTCCGTCGTACCACTCGTCGTACTGCTCCTCCGTGTCGAGGCGGAAGTCCGCCGAGAGGTCCACGACGGTGTCGGCGGCGTCGCGGAACGCGTCGATGTGCTGCATCGAGACGCCGTGCGGCGTCGCCGCGAACAGCACGTCGACGGATTCGAGGTCCTCGGGCGAGGTGAACCGCAGGTCCATCTCGCGGAGGTTCGGGTGGACGTGGCCGACGGTCTTGCGCTCCTTCGAGCGACTCGTCGCCTGCGCCACCTCGAAGTCGGGGTGTTGGTACAGGAGACGGAGCAGTTCGCCGCCGGTGAAGCCGGTGCCGCCGACGACGCTCGCGGTGTACGTCGCTTCGCTCATGCCGTCGTCGCCTCTGCGACCGTCTCGTCGGCCTCGACTTTCGCTTCCAGCCAGTCGACCACCGCGGCGGGCACGTCCGTCTCGACGGCGTCGTTCAGCGCCTTGAACTCGACGGTGTGGTTCACCTCGTGGACGGTGTAATCATCGCCCGTCTCCATGAGGTCCACGCCGAGCAGTCCGCCGCCGACGGCGTCCGACGCCTGCTGGACGAGTTCCCTCGCGCGGTCGTCGAGTTCGAACGCCTCGGCCTCGGCTCCCTTCGCGGCGTTCGTCAGCCAGTGGTCCGACGAACGCGTCATCGCGGCGACGGGGTCGCCGTCGACGGCGACGACGCGGATGTCGCGGCCGGGCTTCTCCACGAACTCCTGCACGTAGAACACCTTGTGCTGGTAGTGACCGAGCGTGGCCTTGTGTTCGAGGATGGCCTCGGCGGCGGAGGGGGAGTCTATCTTCGCCATCAGGCGACCCCACGACCCGACTACGGGCTTGAGGACGCAGGGGTAGCCGAACTCCTCGATGGTCTCCATCGCGGCGTCGGTGGTGAACGCGACTTCGGTGTTGGGGGTGGGGACGCCCGCCTGCTCCAAGGCGAGGCTGTTCTTCACCTTGTCCGCGCACACCTCGGCCGTCTCCGCGGCGTTCACCACGGGCACGTCGTAGGCGTCGAGGAACTGCGTCGCGTAGAGGCTCCGACTCGTCGCCAGACAGCGGTCGAGCACGACGTCGACGTCGTCGACGCCGCCGGCGGTTCCGAGATGTTGAACTGCTCCTTCCGGACGTCTATCTTCGCCACCTCGTGACCGCGCTCGCGAAGCTCGCCGAGGAGGAGCTTCTCGTCTCTGCGAATCCGGGAGTAGAGCAGCCCAACCTTCATCTTACTCGCCCCAGTCCTCTTCGAGTTCGGGCGCTTCCTCCAGTGTCACGGGGTCGAGCGAGACGACTTCCAGCTCTGCGCCCGTGGCGGGACTGTCCACGATTTCGCCGACTTCGACGTCGGCGGGGAGTTCGATCGCTTCTCCGGTCAGCGGGTCTTCTGCGGTAATGGTGTCTGCCATCGTACTCGTCGCTGGGCGATGTGGAGACTTAAACCCATCGAACTTATCACCGAAATTAAAAGAACGGAGACGGCTCTATCGGCAGAAATCGGGCGAGCGAACGGGTCGTGTGAAATCTGTGTCGGATTTCATATGTTATTCGTCCCCGGACGGGGACGGTCGTCGTGGCGGTCGCGGGACCGGTCGAAGCGGCTTCGCGTCGATGCGGCGCGCGGCCGTCTGCGTCGTGTGTGTCTCAGTCACGGGTCCTCACCTCTACCTCGGTCGCGAGTCGCTCCGCCGCCGAGTCGAGCGCTTCCCGGCGGTCCGCGAGGGTCGTGCGGTCGGCGTCGACGTCCGCGCCCGCCTCGTCGAGTTGGGCCGCGACCGCGGCGGGTGCGGGTCCGCCGGGGGAGTCGCGACTCTCGACGCTGTGGACGGGGTCGAGCGCTCGCTGCACGTCTGCACGGCTCACGTATTCGAACAGGGAGGCATCTAACACTTCATCCGCGGATGCGTCAAGTGTTGCGAGATCCGGCGTCCCGTCGGCGCGTTCGGCGGCGGCCGCGACGACTTCGTGCGCCGTGCGGAACGGCAGGCCGGCCATCGCGAGTGCGTCCGCGCGCCCGTGGCCGTCGAGAAGCCGTCGCCCGCGGCGGATTCGAGCGTCTCGGCCGGCCAGTCGGCCGACGACACCGCGCCGGCGACGACGGCCGTCGCCTCCGACACCGCGTCGACCGTCTCCCACGCGTGCGGCGTCGCACGCTGCAGGTCGCGGTTGTACGCGCGCGGCAGGCCCTTCAGCGTCGTCAACAGGCCCGAGAGCCCCGACGCCGCGTCGCCCGCGGTGGCGCGGACGAGTTCGAGCGTGTCGGGGTTCACCTTCTGGGGCATGATGGAGGAGGTAGACGAGTAGTCGTCCGACAACTCGACGAACCCCTTGTTCGCGAAGATGACCACATCTTCGGCCAGACCGGACAGCGTCGTCGCGTGCGTCGCCAGTGCCGACACCGACTCGATGAGGAAGTCACGCGCCGACGAGGCGTCCATCGAGTTGCGCAGGACGCCGTCGAACCCCAGCAGTTCGGCCGTCCGCTCTCTGTCCACGTCGAACGGCGTCCCGGCGAACGCGGCGGCCCCGAGGGGCGACTGGTTCGTCCGGTCGTAGGCGTCGAGGAGGCGCGCGGTGTCGCGGGCGACGGCCGCCTCGTACGAGAGGAGGTAGTGTGCGACGGTGGTGGGTTGGGCGGGTTGCAGGTGCGTGTAGCCCGGCATCACCGTCTCCACCTCCGCCTCGGCGGCCGCGAGGAGCGACTCGCGGAGCGCCAACGTCGCCTCGACGGCCGACAGGAGGTCCTCGCGCAGGCGGTGACGGATGCACGTCGCCACCTCGTCGTTGCGACTGCGGGCGGTGTGCATCTTCCCGCCGTCGGGGCCGACGCGCTCCACGACGGCCGTCTCGATGGCCTCGTGGACGTCCTCGCCCGCCGGGAGGGCGGCGTGGCCCTCGCTCTCGACGGCGTCGAGGGCGGCCAGAATCTCGGCGGCCACGTCGGACTCGACGATTCCCCGTTCGTCGAGCATCACGACGTGCGCGCGGTCCACCGCCACGTCGGCGGCGAAGATGCGCTCGTCGGCCGCGAGGCTCGACATGAACGCGCGGGCGGGGCCGCCGCTGAACCGGTCGCGGCGGACGACTCCCTCGTCGGCTCCCTCCTCGCTCATCGTCTACTGGCTCTCGTCGTCGGCGTCGTCTGCGTCCCCGCCGTCGGTGGCGAGTTCGGGCTTGTCCTTCGTCGCCTTCGCCACCGCGGCGTTGGCGAGGCGGGACTGGAAGCCGTGGTACTTCGCGACGCCGGTGGCGTCCTCCTGCGTGATGCCGTTGACCGTCTCGGTGTTGAACGAGGCGGCTTCCTCGGAGTAGACGGCGTAGTCGGAGTCGCGGGCGACGGGGCGCGCGCGGCCGCCGTCGAACTTGATGGTCACCGTGCCCGTGACGCGCGTCTGCGTCTCGCCGATGAAGCCCTCCAGCGCCTTCACGAACGGCGCGTCGACGAGGCCCTGGTAGCCCTTGTTGGCCCACTGCTGGTCGATCTGCTCTTTGAAATCACGCTCCTCCTTCGTGAGGACGAGTTGTTCGAGACCCTCGTGAGCGGTGAGCAGGGTCGTCGCGGCCGGGTGCTCGTAGTTCTCGCGCACCTTCAGGCCGAGCATGCGGTCCTCCATCATGTCCGTGCGGCCGACGCCGTACTGCCCGGCGAGGTCGTTGAGGTGTTCGATGAGGGCGGCGGGTTCCATCTCCTCGCCGTCGACGGCGACGGGGTAGCCGTTCTCGAACGTGATGTCGACCGTCCCCGTCTCGCCTTTCGGCGTCTCCGTCCACTCGTAGATGTCCTCCGGCGGGACGTAGCCCGGGTCTCGAGTTGACCGCCCTCGATGGAACGGCTCCAGAGGTTCGTGTCGATGGACCAGACGCCGTCGTTACCGGCCTTCACGGGCAGGCCCTTCTCCTCGGCGTACTGCTTCTCCCACTCGCGGGTGAGCCCCATCTCGCGGACGGGGGCGACCACGTCCAGGTCGGAGGCGCGCCAGATGACCTCGAAGCGGAGTTGGTCGTTCCCCTTCCCGGTACAGCCGTGTGCGAGGGCGTCGCAGCCCTCCTCCTGCGCCACTTCGAGGATGGCGTTGGCGATGACCGGGCGCGCCAGCGCCGTCCCCAGCGGGTAGCCCTGATACGTCGCGTTCGCGCGAACCGAGTCGAAACAGAGGTCCGCGAACTCGTCTTTCGCGTCCACGACGTGCAGGTCCAGTCCGTGCGCGTCGGCCGTCTCCTGAGCCTCCTCGAACTCCGATTCGGGTTGGCCGACGTCCACGGTGACGCCGACGACTTCGTCGTATCCGTACTCCTCTTTCAGCAGTGAGACGCAAACTGTGGTGTCCAGTCCGCCGCTGAACGCGAGTGCAACGCTTGTCATATCTCTCAGTCGTCGTTCGGGGGTGATAAATTACACGATGTTAAACGCCGAAAACAAAGGGTAGAGACGCCTATACGGGAGCTGAGCGCTTTTGGGTGAGTCCGATAATCCGTCGAAAGTGTAGTATAGTTGGCCCTAAAGGGCCGGTCGTCGTCGTCGCGCGCCGCCGTCGCGCGCCGGGGAGAGAATCGTCGTTTCGGACGCCGAGGCACCCGAAGCCGCGGCTCCCGGAGCGTCGCGGACGGCGACTGTGGGGAACCGCGTCATTGCACAGTCAAAGCGAGTACGCCGTATTAATAGCTTTCGGAGGTGCAACGCTTGCCGCGCAAAATACGGTCGTCCCCGCTTCGGGAGGGGTCCGTCTCTGCCTGAGTAGCCACCGCACGTCGGTCAGGTGACCCGACGTCGGACGCCCTCGGGCGGACGCCGTCCGTCCGCCTCAGTCTGCCGCTTCCAGCGCCAGTTCGAGTATCGTCTCCGTGTCGAACAGCGCGAACGCGACGCCGAGGACGACTACCGCGACGATACCGAGCAGAAGCCACTCTACTGGTGTCATCGCAGCCGACTGTCGGTGTTCGGCGAATAAGTGCTTGGTGGCCGGGGCCCGCCGTCACGCCTCCGCGCTCGTCCGGTCGCCGCGGAACACGAGTCGCTCGACGAACTCCGAACGCTCCATCAGCACCGTCCCGAGGCCGCTCATGACGAGAACGTAGCCGACGGCGAACGCCGGAATCACCTCCCGCATGACGGGCGTGGTGCCGGACGCGGCGAGGGCGGCGATGACCAGCGAGAACTCCCCCCGCGGCACCATGCCGACGCCGACGCGGAGCGACCGGCGCTTCGAGAGGTCGTAGACGCGGCCGCCGAGGTAGCCCGAGACGACTTTCGCGGGCGTCGTCAGCGCCACCGCGAGGACGAGGGGGACCGCCGCCGCCACGAGGAGCGTCGGGTCCGTCCCCACGCCGATCCAGAAGAAGAACACCGCGCCGAACACGTCCCGGACGGGGGCCAGCAGGCGCTCTATCCGTTCGCGGTGGCCGCTGGTGGCGAACCCCATCCCGACGAAGAACGCCGCGACGGCCTCGCTGACGCCGAGTACGAGCGCCGCGCCCGAGATGGGGACGACGACGGCCAGCGTCCGGAGGACGAACGCCTCCCGTCCCGTCCCGTCGAGGACGCCCGTGAACAGGCGAGTGCCGTACTGGACGGCGACCAACAGCAGTCCGAGGAAGCCGAACGCGACGGCCAGCGACCGACCGACGCTCCCCAGTCCGCCCTCGCCGCCGAGGACGAGGGAGGTGACGACGGCGAGGTAGACGGCGATGAACAGGTCCTCGAACACCAGCGTCCCCAGCATCGGTTCGGCCTCCGGGTTCGCTATCCACCCGAGGTCGATGAGCGACTTCGTGATGATGGCGCTCGAGGAGATGTAGACGATGCCGCCGAGCAGGAGCGACTCCACGAGCGACCACCCGAGGACGAGGCCGATGGCGATTCCCAAGGGTAGGTTCACCGCGATGTCGGCGACGCCGGCCCGCGTGATGCGCGTCCGCGATTCGAGCAGCCTGTCGAGGCTGAACTCCAACCCGAGGAAGAACAGGAGGAGGACGATGCCCACCTCGGCGAACAGCGTCACCACCTCCCCGTTCGTGACGTACGGCAGACCCATCCGACCGGCGACGAACGGGCCGGCGAGGACGCCGCCGACGACGTACAGCGGGATGACCGACAGCCCCAGACGGAGGGCGAACGCGCCCGCCACGGCGACGACGACGAACAGTTGCCCGAGTTCGAGGAGTTCCGCCGCCATCAGTCGCCGCGCACCATCGAGAGCAGGTCGCGGCAGGCGTCCGTCTGTCCGATGACCACGAGCGTGTCGCCCGCTTCGATGGTGGCGTCGCCGCCGGGCGAGACGACGACGTCGTCGTCGCGTTCGATGGCGATGACGGACGCACCGGTCGCCTGCCGGAGGTTCGACTCGGCCAGCGTCGTCCCCACCACGGGCGAGTCGTCGCCGACTTCGACCCACTCCAGCAGGGTGTCCTCGCCCAGCAGCGTCTCTATCGTGTCCGTCTGCACGGGCTGGAAGTACGCCCCCTCCAGGAGCGTCCCCACCTGCCGCGCGAGCTTGTCGGACAGTTCGAACAGCTTCTTGGAGTCGCTGTCGGCGTCCGGCCGGCGGAACACCTCGCGCTTCCCGCTGTTGTGCGTCACGATGACGAGGCGGCCGCCGTCGCCCAGTTCCACCTCGTGTTTCTTTCCGACGCCCGGAAGGTCGCTCTCGTAGACAGTCACGGGCCGTGGTTCGGCGTCCGGCGACAAAAGCGCTCCCCGCCGACGCGGACGCGGCGACCGACTCGCATCCTCACACGACCGCCGCCGCACCCGTCGCCGCGAGGACGGCCGCGATGCCGAGACACGCCGCCGGCGGAATCGAGGCGTTGTCGTCGACGACGTACCCCCACACGACCGGCTTCACGCCGTCGGCGACGGTGGCTCCGACCGACCCCGCGGCGGCGGCGACGACGCCGACGGCACCGGCGACGGGGTAGAGGACGGGGACGCTGACGGCCAGACAGACCGCGAACATGGCGGCCAGCGTCCGCAGGCCCTTGGGTTCGCCGGCCTCCCGCGTCCGACCGAGCAGGCCGCTCACCGGGTCGCCGACGGCGAGCATCAGCATCCCCGGCACCGCGACGTGGGGTTCGAAGACGAGGACGACGCCGGTCATGCTGTACACGTAGAGCGCGTACCCCGCCAGGTTCGTCTGCTCGTACGAGCGGGTGAGTTCGTCGTAGATGGCCCAGTCGAGACCGACCTGCAGGCGGAGGATCTCAAGCACGGTGACGACGCCCGAGAGGACGACCATCAGGAGCGTCAGGTGCGACCACGAGAGGACGCCCGCGAGGTAGCCGAGGGGGACGGACGCACCGCTGGCGTGGACGAGACGGCGTTTGACCTCGCTCTTCGAGAGGGACCCGAGGTGCACCGTGGGTCAGGCGTCGGTGAGTTCGTCGTACTCGGCGGCCACGTCGTCGAACGTCCGGTCGCCGCCCCGAACCGCGCCGAGTTCCGCGGCGAGTTCGGAGACGGGGACGCGGACCTGCCGGCCGGAGTCGCGTTCGCGGATGGTGACGGTGGTCTCGCCCTCACCTTCGAGGCCGTCGCGGTCGACGGTGATGCAGAACGGCGTGCCGACCTCGTCCTGCCGGCGGTAGCGCCGGCCGATGCTGCCGGAGTCGTCGTAGACGACCGAGAGGCCGGCGGCGCGCAGGTCGGCGACGACGTCGTCGGCGAGTTCGACCAGTTCGTCGACGTTGCTCACGAGGGGGAACACGCCCACGTCGCGCGGGGCGATTTCGGGCGACAGCGACAGGTACGTCCGTTCCTCGCCGTCCACCTCGTCCTCCTCGTACGCGTGCGCGAGGAGCGTGTATATCGTCCGGTCGACGCCGAAGGAGGGTTCGACCACGTGCGGCGTGACGTGTTCGCCGCTTATCGTCTGCTCTTCGACCGAGAAGTTCGTCACGTCGGTGGCGACGGCGTACGACTCGCCGGCCACCTCGACGGTCACCTCGTCGGCGTCGAAGGCGTCGGGGTCGCGTTCGGCCAACGTCTCCAGCGCCGCCTTCACGTCGCCCGCCGCGCCGCCGAACTCGGGACCGAGGACGGACATGTCGGGGTCCACGACGGCGCGTTCGACCGTCTTCGGTTCGTCGTACTGCCGGAACACCGTGTAGTCCTCCTCGGAGTACTCGGCGTGCTTCGACAGGTCGTAGTCCGACCGGTAGGAGAAGCCGGCTATCTCTATCCAGTCGCCGTCCACCTCGCTCTCGGCGTCCCAGCAGTCGCTGGAGTAGTGCGCGAGTTCGCCGGGCAGGTGCTGACGGAACCGGAAGCGGTCCGTGTCGACGCCGATTCGCTCGTACCACTCCTGTGCGACGCCGAGGAAGTAGCCGACCCACGCGTTCGCGACGACGCCCTCGGCGACGGCGTCGCCGACGGTGGTCTCGACGTACTCGCCGTCGTCGGCCTCCTGTTCGGACGCCGGGTAGAGGGTGACTGCCACGTCCTCGACCGACGACAGGTCGGGTTCGTCGCGTTCGGGGTCGACGAACTGCTCCAACTCCGCCTGCGTGAACTCCCGCGTGCGGACGATGCTCTTGCGCGGCGAAATCTCGTTGCGGTAGGCGCGACCCACCTGCGTCACGCCGAACGGGAGGCGGTTGCGGGCGTACTCCTTGATGCGCGGGAACTCCACGAAGATGCCCTGCGCCGTCTCCGGGCGGAGGTAGCCCGGCGTCGAGGAACCGGGGCCGATGTTCGTCTCGAACATGAGGTTGAAGCTCTCGACGGACTGGCCGGCGAGTGCGGCGCCGCAGTTCGGACAGACGAGGTCGAGGGCGGCTATCTCCTCGGCGGCCGCCTCCAGCGACAGCGTCTCTGCGTCTTCGAGGTCGGAGTTGTCCTCGATGAGGTGGTCCGCGCGGTGGGACTCGCCGCACTCGGCGCACTCGACCAGCATGTCGTCGAAGCCGTCGAGGTGGCCCGACGCCTCGAAGACCGGTTCGGGCATGACCGTCGGCGCGTCTATCTCCATGTTGCCCTCCTGTACGGCGAACCGGTCGCGCCACGCCTCCTCGACGTTCGACTTCAGCGCGGCGCCCTGCGGGCCGTAGGTGTAGAAGCCGGCGGTGCCGCCGTAGGACTCGTTGGAACCGAAGTAGTAGCCGCGCCGCTTCGCCAACTCGGTGAGGCGTTCGCCCTCGGTTCGGTCCGCACCCATCTACAGCGCCTCCAGCAGGTCCACGTCGCGGACGATGCCGACGAGTTGGTCGCCGCTGACGAGCGGAATCTGCTCGATGTCGTTCGTGATCATCGCCTGCGCCGCCTCGACGGCGGACGTGCGCTTCGAGACGGTGACCATGTCCGTGCTCATGAACGTGGCGACGGGTTCGGTCGGTATCTCGACGTTCCGGGTCGGGATGTAGCGACTGCCGACGCCCTTGATGCCCTCCCACATCCACTCGTCGTCCTGGTTCGCCACGGAGTCGCCCGTCTCGTCCTCGCCCTCGACGACGCGGGCGACGTCGATGATGTCCACCTCGGTGAGGATGCCGGACATCACGCCCGACTCGTCGAGCGCGACGGTGTAGGGGACGTTCGCGTAGAATATCTCGCGCTCGGCGACGGTCAGGGGAGCGCCCTCGTACGTCGTGTTCACGTCGAGCGTCGCCACCTCGTCGGCCGTCGCGTCGAGGTCGACCTGACTGCGGGCGATGGCGCGAATCACGTCCGTGACGGTGACGATGCCCTCCAGTTCGCCGTCGACGACGGGGACGCGGCGGGCGTTCTGCTCGACCATCAGGTGAGCCGCGTCCTCGATGGACGTGTCGGCCGTCGTCGTCGGCACGTCGTGCATCAGGACGGCCAGTTGGTTCTCGTCGGGGTGTTCGATGAGGTCCTGTCGGGTGACGAGGCCGCGGTACGCCTCGCCGTCGTCGGTCTGCTTGACGACCGGAACGGACGAGAAGCCGCGCTCTTGGAGATACTCCAGAACGTCGTCGCGGGTGCCGGGGAGTTCCACGGTCACCACGTCCTCTCGCGGCGTCATCGCGTCGGCTACATTCATACCCCGTCGTACTTGCCGCCACCTCTTGTAGTCTGCGAAGGCGTGCGACGCGCTCCCGTGGGCGTCTCGCCCCGCCTTCCGGGCGTTCGGCGTCGGCCCGCCGCCGCCGGCACCACCTCAGACGGGGACGACCCCGAACACCGTCTCCAGCACGTACGACCCCACGAGCGCCCAGATTCCGCCGAAGAAGAGACGAAGGCCCCACGACGCCCGGTGGGCCGGGTCCGGCGCGAGCGAATCGGGCAACAGCGTCGGCGGCCCGCTTGCGGCGTCCGGCGGCGGGTCCGACCGCTCCGCGCTCTCGTCGGGCCCGGCGTCCCCGTCTCGCCCGCCGCCGCGGTTCCACGGGCGGCGCGGCCGCAGGGCGAGGAGCGACCCGCCCATCGCGAGGAAGCCGAAGACGAACAGTCCCCGCTTGAAGCCGACGAGTCCGTTGCCGACGACGAGGCCGACGACGCCGAGGAGGGCGGTGCCGAGGAGGGCGAGGACGACGCCCCACGTCGCGGCGTCGAGTGTCGTTCGAGCGAGTCGGCCCGCCGTCGGCGTCGCGTCGTCCGGGCCGGCGTCGCCGTTCGGGCGGGAGTCCACGGTGTCCGAATCGAGGTCCATGCGCGGTGTGTGGGCCCGTTGGGCGGGCGAGCGGGTAGGCGTTGCCTTCGCCTCCCGACCGGATTCTGAGTGTCGGTGATGTCGTTCCGACGAATTTATGTATGATTGTTACAGACTATCATACATGACGCCGAATGTGGCGGCTGCGTCCGACGCGTCGCGCGCCGAGGTCATGGCCTCGGTGGACTCCACCCCTGCCCGGTCGGAGTTCATTATCGCAGACATCTCCTGCGACAACGCGTGGCTCTCGATGGCAGCGGCGGAGGCGCCGTCACTTCGAGACTGGGCCTGAGGCCCACGAGTCGGCGGGCGCGGCACGTCCGCCGGTTCCACCCGACCCACGGTTCTCCGGAGCGACGCGCCGCCGGCGTTCGCTCCCGCGGTTCTCGCCGTCGTCGAGCGGTCGCGACGCGACCGGTCTCGGCCGCGAACACTGAACACTTTTGACGCTCCCACGCAAGCACCAGTCTATGAACTATCGGGCAGTCGAATCCAGTCGAGAGTTCCTCGTCTCGCTGGACAACGGGGCGGACTGGCGGGAGGAGATAGAGGAGTTCGCGCAACTGGAAGACATCGAGTCGGCGTGGTTCAACGCCATGGGCGCGGTGCAGGACGCCGAGGTGTGGTTCTACGACCAGGACGACCAGGAGTACCAGTCGGTCCAGTTCGACGAACCGCTGGAAGTCGCCGCCTGCGTCGGCAACGTCGCGCTTCTGGACGGCGAACCGTTCGCGCACACCCACGCCGTCCTCTCGCGGCGAAGCGGGCAGTCGCTGGCGGGCCACCTCAACGCGGGCACCGTCTTCGCCGGCGAAGTGTACCTCCGCGCGTCGACGAACCCCTCGAACGCGAACACGACGACGTGACCGACCTCGACCTCTGGTTGTAAGCCGTGCACGAGGACGACGAACGGTACTTCGCGCGGATCGAGGACCGTCTCGACGAGGCGTTCGACCGCGCCCGCGCCGCGAAAGGACAGGGGCGTGACCCCCGGCCCGAGGTCGAGATTCCGGTCGCCAAGGACATGGCCGACCGCGTGGAGAACATCCTCGGAATTCCGGGCGTCGCCGAACGCGTCCGCGAACTGGAGGGGGAGATGTCCCGCGAGGAGGCCGCCCTCGAACTCGTCAACGACTTCGTCGAGGGCAGCGTCGGCGACTACGACTCCCGCGCGGGGAAGGTCGAGGGGGCCGTCAGAACCGCCGTCGCACTCCTCACCGAGGGCGTGGTCGCCGCCCCCATCGAGGGCATCGACCGCGTGGAGATTCTGGAGAACGACGACGGCACCGAGTTCGTCAACGTCTACTACGCCGGCCCGATTCGCTCCGCCGGCGGCACCGCGCAGGCGCTTTCGGTCCTCGTCGCCGACTTCGCCCGGTCGCTCCTCGGCATCGAGGAGTACGAGGCGCGCGACGTGGAGGTGGAACGCTACGCCGAGGAAGTCGCCCTCTACGACAAGGAGACCGGCCTGCAGTACTCGCCGAAGGACAAGGAGACGAAGTTCGTCGCCGAGCACATGCCCATCATGCTCGACGGCGAGGCGACGGGCGACGAGGAGGTGTCCGGGTTCCGCGACTTAGAGCGGGTCGACACCAACTCCGCCCGCGGCGGCATGTGTCTCGTCATGGCCGAGGGTATCGCCCTCAAGGCCCCGAAGATTCAGCGCTACACGCGCCAACTCGACGAGGTGGACTGGCCGTGGCTACAGGACCTCATCGACGGCACCTACTACGACGACGGCGGCGCGGACGACAGCGACGACGCCGAGGCAGACGACGGCGACGACACGGCGACCGACGACGCGACGAGGGGGAGACGCCCGACTCGCCCGACCCGGTCGGTCCCGCCCGCGTCGAACCCGCCACGAAGTACCTGCGCGACCTCATCGCCGGCCGTCCCGTCTTCGGCCACCCCAGCGTCGCGGGCGGGTTCAGGCTCAGATACGGCCGGTCGCGTAACCACGGCTTCGCGACGGCGGGCGTCCACCCCGCGACGATGCACCTCGTGGACGACTTCCTCGCGACGGGGACGCAGATAAAGACCGAACGCCCGGGGAAGGCCGCGGCGTCATCCCCGTCGACTCCATCGAGGGGCCGACGGTCAGACTCGCCAACGGCGACGTGCGCCGCATCGACGACCCCGCGGAGGCCCTCGAAGTCCGCAACGGCGTCGAGGAGATTCTCGACCTGGGCGAGTACCTCGTCAACTTCGGCGAGTTCGTCGAGAACAACCACCCCCTCGCGCCCGCCGCCTACGCCTACGAGTGGTGGGTGCAGGAGTTCGCGTCCGCGGGCGCGCCCGTGCAGGCCCTCGAAGACGACCCGAGCGTGGACCTCGAACACCCGACGCCCGACCGGGCGGTCGAGTGGGCGACCGAGTACGACTGCCACCTCCACCCCGACTACACCTACCTCTGGCACGACGTGAGCGTCGAGGCGTTCGAGACGCTGGCCGCCGCCGCCGCCTCGGGTCGCATCGTCGACGTGGAGGCCGACGGCGCGCCGAACCCGGTTCGGCGTCTCGTCGGACGGAGTCCGACGGCGGCGTGGTCGTCCGCCCCGACGACGCCGGCCCGGCCGATGGCGTCCTCGAACTCGACCGCACGCCGGAACTGACCCGGACGCTCGAATCGCTCCTCGTCGAACACACGCAGACCGAGGAGACTCTCCGCGTCCCCGAGTGGCGACTGCTCGTCCGTTCGCTCGGACTCACCGCGGACCTCGAACGCACGTGGGACGGACTCTCGGCGGCGGCGCGCGAGTGGGACGGCGGGGACAACGCGGTGAAGGCCGTCAACGAAGTCGCGCCGTTCGACGTGCGCGAACGCGCTCCCACCCGCATCGGCAACCGGATGGGCCGCCCCGAGAAGTCCGAGTCGCGCGACCTCTCGCCGGCCGTCCACACGCTCTTTCCCATCGGCGAGATGGGCGGCAGTCAACGCGACGTGGGCGAGGCGGCCCGCGGCCGCAACGACCAGGGCGTCCGCGGCGAGGTGAACGTCCTCGTCGGCGAACGGGCCTGCCCCGACTGCGGGACGCACACGTACAAGAACCGCTGCCCGGACTGCGAGGCGCACACCGAACCGCACTACGAGTGCGAGGAGTGCGGCACCGTCGTCGAACCCGACGAGTCGGGGCGCGTCTTCTGCGACCGCTGTGAACGCGAGGTCGAGAGCCCCGACTGGTTCTCCATCGACGTGGCGACGGAACTCCGAAACGCCTTGGAGAACGTCGGCGAACGCGAGTCGGCCTACCCCATCCTGAAGGGCGTGAAGGGCCTCACCTCCTCGAACAAGACGCCCGAACCCATCGAGAAGGGCGTCCTGCGGGCGAAACACGACGTCTCGTCGTTCAAGGACGGCACCGTCCGCTACGACATGACCGACCTCCCCGTCACCTCCGTCCGCCCCGCGGAACTGGACGTGACGGCCGAGCACTTCCGCGAACTCGGCTACGACACCGACATCGACGGCGAGAAACTCCGGTTCGACGACCAACTGGTCGAACTGAAGGTACAGGACGTCGTCCTCTCGGACGGCGCGGCCGAACACATGCTACAGACGGCCGACTTCGTCGACGACCTCCTGGAGAAGTTCTACGGGTTAGAGCCGTTCTACGAGGTCGAGGAACGCGACGACCTGGTTGGCGAACTGGTGTTCGGGATGGCGCCGCACACCTCCGCCGCCGTCGTCGGCCGCGTCGTCGGCTTCACCTCCGCCGCCGTCGGCTACGCGCATCCGTACTTCCACGCCGCCAAGCGGCGGAACTGCTTCCACCCCGAGACGAAGGTGTGGTACCGCGACGAGAGCGACGAGTGGCACCACGACCGGATTCGGGAGTTCGTGGAGACGCGCCTCGACGACCCGAGCACCGACGACTTCGGAACGCTCGTGCAGGAACTCGATGGCGACGTGTTCGTCCCCTCGATAGACGAGCACGGGGACGAGGTGGTACGACCGGTCGAAGCGGTGTCGAAACACCGCGCGCCCGACCACATGGTCCGGATCGAGACGCGGAGCGGTCGGGAGGTGACGGTGACGCCGGACCACGACGTACACGTGTTCGACGGTGATGGTATCTCATCGAAGCGAGCCTCCGAGTTAACGACCGACGATCACGCTATCGTACCGGACCGTCTAGCGTCCGTTGACGTCGGTCGTGGGATTCCTGAGTTCGACCTTCTCGACGAATTCCTCTCGCTCGACGAATTCCCCGTCGACAGGCTCACGGTCCGTGGACTGGACAAAGACGCACTGTACGATCTGTTCGAGAGCGCTCTTTCCGACCGCTGGGACGGAACGTTCTATCCGCTTCAGAGTACCGCAGACTACCTCGGAGTGACGAAAAAGAGGCTCGGCAATTATCTGTATCGGGAGAGTATCCCCGTCTCGATTCTGTCTGAACTGTTCGAGACGAGAGAGGAACTCCTCTCGCACATCCCGGACGACGTTCGACTCGGGATGAAACACGGCCGTACTGCCATCGACAGGCGCGTGCACGTGGACGCGGACGTCGCTACCCTACTCGGTTACTATGCCGCGGAAGGATTCGCACGGGAACAGCAGACGCCGAAAGGGACCATCCACCAGACGACTATCTGCGGTACGGAGCCAGAGGCCCGCGACTACTTCGTGGAAACTCTGCGAGACGCGTTCGGTGTCGACCCGTATCGCGAAAACGAGGCAAAAGTCACAGTCTCTGGGCGTCTCCTGAGAACGTTCTTCGATACCGTACTCGAGGCTGGCGTGTTCGCAGACGAAAAGCGCGTCCCACAGTTCGTCTTCGACGCACCGGACTCACTAGTCGAAGCGTATCTCCGCGGCTACTTCAGCGGAGACGGGACCGTCGACGCTAACGCCTTGAAGGTATCTGCGACGACCGTCAGTTCCGAACTCAAAGAGGACCTTCTCGCGCTATTCACCCGTCTGGGGATTACTGCGAAAGCCGACATCCTGGAACCAACTCTCTTACGCGAGAAGTTCCCCGATTACTACGATGTCGGTGACCAGTCGATGTCGGCGTCTTCCTACGTCGTCCACATCACCTCGTCCGACGCTGTACGGTTCGCTCGACGGATCGGGTTCCACCTGACGCGGAAAGAGCAGCAACTCCAATCACAGGTAGATTCCGTCTCGCCGGCCGCACGGCGTGCATTCGACGGTGGAAACGGCGATTATCTGGTCGAGTCGATCGTCTCGGTCGAGTCCGTCGCTTCGGACGTCGACCACACGTACTGTCTCACGGTCGAGGAAACTCACTCGCTCATCGCAAACAACCTCTCTCAAAAGCAATGCGATGGCGACGAAGACTGCGTCATGCTCCTCATGGACGGCCTCCTGAACTTCTCGAAGGAGTACCTCCCCGACAAGCGCGGCGGGCAGATGGACGCGCCCCTCGTGATGTCCTCGCGCATCGACCCCTCCGAGATAGACGACGAGGCGCACAACATGGACATCGTGCGGCGGTACCCCGAGGCGTTCTACGAGGCGACGTTGGAGATGGCGGACCCCGGCGAGGTGGAGGACCTCATCCAACTCGGCGAGGACACCCTCGGCACCGACGACGAATATCGCGGCTTCGACCACACCCACGACACCACCGACATCGCCCTCGGCCCGGACCTCTCGGCGTACAAGACGCTCGGGTCGATGATGGACAAGATGGACGCGCAGTTGGAACTCGCGCGGAAACTCCGCGCCGTCGACGAGACGGACGTGGCCGAACGCGTCATCGAGTACCACTTCCTGCCGGACCTCATCGGCAACCTCCGCGCGTTCTCCCGGCAGGAGACGCGGTGTCTCGACTGCGGCGAGAAGTACCGCCGGATGCCGCTGACCGGCGACTGCCGGGAGTGCGGCGGCCGGGTGAACCTGACCGTCCACCGCGGGTCGGTGAACAAGTACATGGACACCGCGATTCAGGTGGCCGAGGAGTTCGACTGCCGGCCGTACACGAAACAGCGGTTGGAGGTGCTGGAGAAGAGCTTAGAGAGCGTCTTCGAGAACGACAAGAACAAGGCGTCGAAGCTGGGCGACTTCATGTAACCCCAGCTTTTTGCACACTCGGGTCGCGCAGAGCGCGACCGCTCGTCGAAAAAAGCTGGACCAAAAAGACTCCGCGAGACTCGGCCTTCGGCCTCGCTCGCGGTCCGACTCCCTTCTCTCTCCGCCTCCGCACGGCACCGCATCCGCCTCCGCTCCGCCCGCACAGCAC
>NZ_WPCD01000003.1:0-68781 GCF_009741955.1 Halogeometricum sp. CBA1124
GGGGGACGTCCAGAGCTACGTACTCTGTTCCAGGCAGTCGCTGGACGATCGGTTCTTTCTCGAACGCCATTTCCCGGGCGATGTCCTCTGTCCGTTGCTCCAGGGAACTCTGTTTCTCGCCTGGTGCCAGACGGATCTTGAAGCGTACCACGTTTGGTCCGACATCGATATCGTCGGGATCGATGTTCCGGATGTTGATCTTGAACTCGTTGAGAACCCGTTTCAGGGTTTCTACCAAGTCAGTGTATTCTTCGGGATCGCCGAACCGGTCAGCAGATTCAGTATTGACGTCTGTCTTTTCGTCGTCGCCGACGGTGTCTTCCTCTTCCCCACCGGTTTCCTCTCCGTCGACTTCCGTCTCGCTTTCGTCGATTTCGTCCGTTTCCTCTTCTGCGACAGCTTCCTCTTCGGCATCCTCTTCCGGCCGTTGGTCTTCCCGGTCCTCGATGCCGCTGACAATCAGCCGCTTGATTGATTGTCGGGGAAGCTTGTCAACCCTGATGGACTGGGCGTTCGGAGTTACGCCGTCAATCCGTTCGTCCGAAGTGGCTTCGCTGGTGACTTCGACCGATACGATCCTCGGGTTGATCTCGATTTGGGCATCACCGTTGAATACGTCGTTAATCCGGTCTGCCCACTCCTGCTTACCCTCCATCCCTTCTGCGGAGGTCAATTCGTAGTACAGTTGTTCGCGGAGAGCCTCTTTCCGGGGCGACGTGGTGAGGTTTTTGTCGCCTGTGAACAGGCCACGGATTGTGTCTGTCGTCTCGAAGACTTGGTCGACAGCGTTTCCTTCCACGACCTTGGTGCCATCTTCGTCTTTGACGGTGTAGGCGCCGCTAGTTTCTTCCAGAGTCTTGATTTCGATGATGTCGAGGATAAGGCCGCCATCATCGTCGAACTGGACAGTAAGGATGTCGGCCCGGCTTTCGCTGTCCCCCAGATTCAGCCATTCCCGAGTACGCGGGTTGTCGATGGAGAAGATCAGCTTGGGATCTGCCAGCGTCTGTTGCAGCCACTGGACAGCGATAATCGAGCCCAGCAGGCCCTTCGTGTTTCTGGATTTTCCGCTGCCGAGGGTTTCCCGGGTGATGAGACGGAGAAGGCCGCTTTGTTGTAGGTCAGCGATTCTCTCCGCGATATCCTCCAAGTCGGTGTCGTCAGGCGCGAGACGGTATTCGGTGATAATCCGGCGGAGAACCCGTCGGAAGTAGTCGATATCCTCTGAGTACGTGGCGAAGTCGCGTTCGCCGCGTCGTTCTCTGGAAATTAGGTTGTCCTTCCAGAATGGGTTTCCGTTCATAGGCGGTGAGGAGATGGAGACCCAGATCGCGGAGTCGAGGAGGTCGTCGATAGTCTCCTTTTCGACGTTGAGTTCGTTGACCTCAGCATTGTGGATGGCCTGCCGCTGATTATACAGCTGGTTGATCAGGTCCTGGTACTCGGAGAAGAGGACTCCTTCCTTCGACGGCGAGATATTGATTTTGTCCTCAAGCAGGTCGTAGTCGAACTCTTTCGGGACGTACAGCGGGTGGATTGTGGTCTCAGCATCACGCTCAAAGGTCTGGATGCTGAAGTTGCTCTGGTCGTTAATCAGGATGAAGTGCTGTGGGTCGCCTTTCAGGCCCTCGGCGTATGAGTCATAGCTGGGATGTTCGGTTGTAACGATCTCGAACTCCCCAGAGTCGTTGTCTGGGCCGAACAGATTAGTGATATCCTCGGAGACGCTTGGTGAGGCAGTGCCGTTGAGGACAGGTTTCTCTTCGTCCTCGATGAAGGCGAACTCCACTGTTGCGCCTTGGATTTCTTCTTTCTCCGCTAAGTCAGCGATGTCAGAGAGAAGGTCCACAGGATCTAGAGGATCGATGACGCTGATCTTGAGGTGGCGTTGAGACGGTGGGTATGCTGACGTGAACTTGTCGAGGACGTAGTCGTAGAACTTGGAGTTCGTTCCTTCTGCAGCATTCTCGATTCGGGTATAGACAGGCAGCCTGTCGAGCTCCGCGGATTGTACGAGATAGGTCTCATCCGCCAGTCTGTAGTTCCCGCCGACGTGGATGCTGCGGAGGACGTGTGGCTGTTCTTCGACGCTGTTGATGAGGAAGTTGCGTTCTTCCTCGGTCAGCGACTCTTTTTCGTCCTTCATCTCCCGCGCCAGTTCGGAGTACTTCCAGAGGTGGAGCGGGTGGAGTGGGGAGAGGACGAGTTCTCTATCGTCTTCGTATTCGAGAATGACGGTGTCGAATAGGAGGAAATCGGAGAGAAGCTTGGAGGAGCCTTCGGAGCTAACGTCCTGAATCTCCCGGTACTTCTTGTCCAGTTTGTCCTGGACCTCACGGTAGGCCTCTATGTAATTTTCTGCGAATTCGAGCAGGTCATCGTCTCCGAGAAGCCGGATAAGCGGTGCGGATAATAGTCCTGGTAGGGCGTCGACGAGTTCGCTACGGGCTGTTACGTATCGGTCGATGGATGCAACTAAGTCCTCGAACTTGCCGCTGTTCTCAGCCACTCTACGGAGTTTTTCGAAGCTGCTGTCTTCGCCTCGTGGCTGGAACTTCTCGGTTCTCAGAGCCTGGAAGTTCTTGATCGCGCTTTGCCTGTCCTCTGGGTTGTGGATGATACCACCGAAGGAGTCCTCGGTGACGAAGTGCTCAATAAAGTAGTAGAGGTCGTCGTTGACGTCAAAGGCCAACTGCTCATCTCCGGTGAACTCCATGTCGACCCGGTTTTCTTCTTCCTCGACGGCTTCTCGGTATTGGTCATCGAACTCTTCTGAAAGCCGTTCCAGTTCCTCGTTATTGTCGTCGAAGACTGCCTCCACGCTAGCGGATTCGACGTCTCTCCGAGTGCTGGTGGTTGAACGTCGCTGGCTGGACTGGCCGGAGGTGGAGAATATCTCGTTGACCTCATTGTACGTCAGGTCGGCGAGGATCTCCGAGTCACCTGTTCGTTCGAACCTTCGAAGCTTGGCTACGGATTGTTCCCGTTCTTCCCTTTCGCTGTCGTCGACTTTGGTGACACTGTTAGTGAGCCGGCGTCGATCCCTATTCGACATATGGGATACCCGCAGCACGAGATCCAGGTTGTCGGAAAGCCTGTCAGGGATTTCATCGGGGTTGTTAAGCCCCGGATCATTGAACAGCCGCAGTCTATAGAGTTCGGTTCCGAGGGCGTCGAGTGAACCTTGTTCTGATTCTTTGAGCGTCGACGTTGCATAGTCAGCAACTGCAGGGATTTCGAACCTGTCGTAGAGGTCGGAGCCAAGGGTTTCCCAGATAGCTTGGGCTGGAGGACTGTTGGTGAACTGTTTCTGGGCCTGCATCTGATCGGTGATTTCTCGCGTGATTTCTGCCAGAGGCAAGTCGACCATACCCTCGAAATCTTTCATCGAATTCAGGCGGGCGTGGTCTCCCCGAACCAGAATCACCAGTTTCTCTGGTTCGATGCGTCCGTCCCATTCGAATCCGGTGTCGGTCCCATTCCGCCAGTTGACGGCGACACTAACTTTGTCTGTGAGTCTGACGGAGGAGTCCTCTGTCCGTGACTGGAGATCGTCGATGTCTGCTTCATCGATGCTGACCATAGCAAGGCCGACATCGTACCGTGCGTTACTACAGAGAATATCGACGAACTCCTCAGCGTCGAATCGGGGTGGCGATTCGATTATTACTCCGATGTTTTCCTCGGTCAGCTGGTCGACTGTCTCGTTAGCGATTGCTTTGCCGATCAGATCCTCGTTGCTCTCGAATGAGCTGTCTTGTGTCTGTGTGGTTTCGCTCATATTTCCTCCTCAGGGACAGAGACGATGGTAACGCCGTCCGCGTATTCCTCGGCATATCCAAGGCTTGATACTGCTTCTTTGAAGCCCTCGTAGTTCTGGTTGTTCAACGGATCACTTTCGGATGCGCTGGCACCGAGGCGGATGTCCCACTCCGCCAGGTGGCTACGGTCCTGTTCGGTTCCGCCCACGATGATTCCGTACCGTTCCCGGAGTTCTTCTGAGAGATCTTGGAGAGACATACTCGTGCCTGGTTCGATTACGGAGAGTAGGACGGGTTCCAGCATCTCGGGATCGGGCCGATACCTACGTTTGTTCGCCCGGTTTCCTCGTGGTTTGAGGATCCCGGCACGCCAGGCGAAGGTCTGGGCTGTGGACTGCGGTGTGTATGTGTCGAACCGGTTCGAGAAGTCGTGGATGACGTTGCTTACAGCATCCACCAGCCTGTGGAAGGTGGTATCCTTCTCGGGGTCTCGCGAGGCTCGGAATACCTGCTCGAATTTTTCGTAGTCCTGCTCGATCTTGTCCTCCTTATTCCGGTTCAGTTCCAAGAAATTGTGGTTCTCGAGCTCTCGGAGGACGTCTTCCTCGCTGTAGTCTTTGTAGCCCTGCAGGTCAAGGACGTGCTTGACACCAAGCCTAGTGGCTAACTGGATTTCCGACCCGACGACACGGAATGATTCAAGGCTGGCGTCGGCTACCGGGTTGTTCCTGTTTCCGGTGTAGTTCAGCACTATTGGGACAGGTTCGTCTTTGCCCCCGTCATCCCGGATCTCATTATGCCGGTTGGCCATGTAGACGTAGAGCAGGAACCCGCCGAATTTGATGGTGCGGCGAAGGTCACGGGCGTAGTTCAGGTCGTAGTCGCCGTTGGAGTCCTTCAGGTGCTTCGACAGAGTTTCGAAGCCTTCGACGAACTCATCCGCAATCTTCCCGTCCCCGAATGCGTCTCCGAGGACGGGTTCTTCCCAGGGTGAGACCGTGACGTTGCCTTTCTCTCCATCTTTGGCCAGTGGCCGGAAGAGGAGAGAGATAGCGTCGTGGTGATCCTGAAGCTGGTCGGTCAGCTTCTGGTTGATGTCACTGTCAGATTCGTCCAGTACGGTGTAGATGAACTGTGACGGTGTTACACCGATTCGGCGGTAGGCGACGAACCAGTCGCTCATAGAGGTCATTGCAGAGTGTCGTGGACTACTTGCGTAGAGGGCGTTGTCGTTGTCCAAGACCTTCCGCATCCTGTACCGAAGATTGTCCATTTGTTCATCACTGAGATCGCGGGAGGACTCGAACAGGCCGTGGTATTTCTCATCCAAGTCGCTGGAGGGGGTTTTCCCAGGTTTCTCGACGAATTTGAACAGGTCCTCCGACTGGTGAGTAGATCCCAGAACGTTACTGAAGACGACCTGGGAGAGATGCACCGGTTTTAGAGAGGCGGAGGTTGCTTTGAATCCGAATGCGGCTTCCGATGCGTCGGAGTTTACGTCGTTAAGTCTCATTGGCATCGGTGTTCACCTCCGCTCCATCTGGTACCGGTCATCGTTGACTGTCAGGATCTCGAGTTCCCCAGTTTCCGTGTCCATGATATGGACGGTGCCGTAATCCTCATCGTGGCTTTCCCTGTACTCGATTTCTTCCATAAATTCGAGCAACTGCTGTTCTTCTTCCCTTCCACGTAGGATGTAAGGTATGTTGCCGTTCAGGGCACCGAGTGTCTCTGATAGGTCTGGATCAATCCGTAGCCTGACTGTTGAGTCACGTCCTTCGTATTCGAGAACGTGGTGGTCGTGGTTGTAGTCCATTGCATCGCTGATTTCGGGATGGAGCTGCGGGACTCGGCGGTTCAACTCGCGCTTGGGAATTTCTGTCCGGGAGATAAGGGATAGGGAGCTTTTAGATCGATAGTTGTGGGAGAGCCAGACGCGGAGGTCGGAGCCCTTGGAAGAATCCGGCATGAAATAGCTGTTAATCATCTCTATGACGTCCTCTTTCACGCTTTCATCCGAACGATCCCTGTTCCGCTGGTTATGGAAGGAGTAGTTGGTCTCGTGATAGAGGTCGCGAGCGTCGTAGTCTTTGATGGCTACATCCTCAAAGTAGAACTGACGTTTTTTCTCGATGAATCGTTGGTCGACTTCGTCCTCTGAGTCTTCTTCGTCTCTCCGTGAAACCTCTTCTTCAGCGTCAGCCCAAAGTTTGCTGTCGATGAATGGATGAGTGAGGTCACGGGGATGGAAGTATTCGTTCAGGAGGGTGAAGATCTTCCCGCTGCCACTGAAGGCGAGGTTGTAGTATTTCAGATCTTCGTCAAACTCGGTGATGCTCTCTTCTTTGGCACCAGTAATACAGTAGGCGAGAAAGTTCAGGAGGTCACGAACGGTGACGTGGGCGTCCAAATGGCCCACGGACTGTAGGAGACGGATTATATTTTCTCGGACACGGTCATTCCTCATCTTATCCATATTGTAAGCGATGTGTCCGTCGATGTCGTCGCCATTGTTCTCTTTGAGGAACTTATTCGAAGTCAGATTCTCGATGGCTTGGCCGATGACCTTTCGGGTGAGAATGTTTCTGTTGTTGAGATCGATGACGACGATAGAGTCGAAGTCAGCGTTGTCAGCTTGATCTTCGTCGTAGATGATCTGGTTTTGGAACTGGCTCCGAACTTTTTTCCAGGAAGGGATAGTCGTCGGCGTGTTGGGTAGTCATCTCGTAAAGAGGGCCGTCATTGATAGCGAGAATACCAGGTCGGTCGTCGTCGAGGGCGTCTTTCCATTTATCAAGTAGGACAGTATAGTCGTCGTACTCGGAGGCGTCAGAGAGATAGAAATAGTCCGGTTCCGGGTACTCAGGCTTCATCTGCAGGATGTACTGGGTTTTACCGTCTCCAGGGTTCCCAGTGAGAATGACCTGCTTCCCATCTTCTAGTGCGTCCTGCAGGTATTCCTCACCATCCAGACGGGTTGTTATGTGTATTTCTCTGCGTTGCTCGTCGGTGAGCTGTTCAGCGAAGCCTCCCTGTGCCAGTTGTGAAAGGAATCGTAGATTCAGTGTCGATGCTTCAACTCCCATATTTATCGTTGATATTGGTGACCGAATGTTCCCGTCATGTTAACTGTTGCTTATAATGAACTCACTGAGACTGGCTTGCCGTTTGTCGAAATCGATCTCGCTGCTCAATTTGAATTCTTGCTTGTCAAACTCCCTAATATTCTCTAAGACGTCTTGTTTCTGCGCTCTCATGCTTGCCCACCGATCAATCCAGTACTGGTAGATTGACTCCTGCTCCTTCTGAGGGTCGTCGAACTTCCAGTAGTATTCCGGGTTGTCGTCGATTCCCAGTAGATAGTCTTGGGAGTTCTCCGCCAGATCGATTCCGTACACAATCCGTCTAGACTCGTGTTTCAAGAGATCCGTCTCTAAACCGCAGTTCTTCAGGCCACGGCGGATTTTCCGGATGCGAGGAGAGACACCTTCTCCGAACCGACCTCGGACCACCTTGCGACCTTCCTCTAACTGTGTGACCTGACTAATCCGTTTTCGTGTTTCGGGACCGAACTGGATTGAACCGTACCCTTCAGTGTACCCGATCTGGTCGTATTCGATCTCGCCGTTTTCGGTTGGAACCCGGATACGGTCGTACTGGGCACTTCCAATCTCGAACAGGCCAGTGGTGTCGAGGAAAACCAGTTCATTCCGTTTACTCACTGCTTCGCCTTTCATCGAGCTGGCGATTTCGCTCTGGTAGTCGCCGTATTTGTCTTGGTACATGTCGATGACCTTGGGACCCGTCAAGGCCATCGCCACAAGCTTCCCGCCGAGAATACGGTTGTAGGGGGGGATAGCGCCACAGACCATGATGTTCATCATCCCGGCACCGACCCGCTCCTTTTTGATCTCCTTCAGGGCGGTTTTGATAGCTCGCCGCCCAGAATCGTTATTCAACCCTGTTTTGACAAACTCGACGTCGTCCCCATCGCTGTGTTCTTGGAAGTATTTTCGGTCACGGAGAAGCTTCTGAAGTGCTCGAGCCCGTTTTTTCCGGAACAGGGCTGTCTCACTTCTTTCCTCCCATGACTCCATCTTCTCCGGGTTCTCGTCCTCGCCATTTTCGATGGTCTGCTCAGCTTCCTCTTCTATCTCCTCAAGAATCTCGATAACCCGTTCGTCGGGGTTAACGAAACTTTCCTCAGAAAGTTCAGGGTGTTCCTCGGCAAAGTCGTCGTATCGAATGTTGGATATTGCGTCATTAATGGCGTCCTCTAGAGCTTCTCGTATATCGGAGCAGAACTCGCCGACCCTCTCTTCGTGTTCTTCCTCGGACTCAAGCCATTCTGTATTGGTGACTGTCCGAGTTTTCTTGTCCGGCGTCCGCTTCTCCTCTGGCAGCTGCTCCTCGTATTCGTGAACCCGTTTCTTTCGCTGGAGTTTATTTTCGACCGCGTCAATGGTCCAGCCGATATAGTTATCTCTGACTGATAGGTTCATCATGGGGCTTGCCAGTGTCGCAATCCCCATCACCGGGTCTTTCGGCTTCGCTGCGTTTCTAATAAGGAAGTTGATATTTCTCCCAGGGACCGTGTTGTATGGTGTCAGCCAAGTGTAGCGGAAATACCGCCAGATATCCATCAAGTCCAACTCGGAGTGATCACATTTCTCCCCCGTCTCTACTTTCTGTATGTAGGGTTGGACAACGTCTTCTAGATCTTCGGCGATTTCCTCTTGATTCTGGTTCTGAAGCGGTGCTAAGTCTTGGTAGAGTTCTTCCCCATCGGTTATTAGTTCAAGAACACTTCGCCCGCCGTTCGTGTTTACGCGGGTGTCTCGCTCCATTTTCCGGACGAACTCACGGACGCTTTCCTCTCGAAACTGCGCCCGTCGTTCTTTCTGAAGGATAGCGCGTTCCTGTTTCTTGAACTCCTCTGGGTCGTCTTTGTAGCGATCAGGATCCGGCCGAACTACGTGTAGTTCGGAGTTTTTTTCGAATGTCATAGTTGATCTCAATGAGATCTAAGAGAACCTCTAGCGCTGCGAGATATCGAATCTGGCCTTCAGTTACTTCATCCTCAATTTCGTTCTCGACATAGCGGATCTCGTCCTTGATGGCGACTTCCCTGTCGAGGTCCTCCTGAAATTCGATCAGTTCATCGGTCAGAGCCTGAAATCGACGTTGGTACTGGTCCGGGAGATTAGGCGAAAAATCTACTTCTCGTTCAGAATTCGCACCCATAGTAATCTGGTTGATGTAGCGAATCGTTCTCTGCTGAAATTCAAAAGAGTATCGACTCAGATCAGTCCACACCCCTAAACTACCTAAGGGGGCCTACCGCTATTATTTGAGAAATTATATGTTCGTGTTTCTTCAATAGATTTATTCTATCTGTCCCTCAGGTTTGATAACACATGCGTAAGGGAACTATCAGGACTTACACCGGAGGGCTCCGATCCATTCGTGAGTAAACTTTCTATCCCCTTCGGACTCGACCCGGAGGGAACGAAAACTCCAATAGAAGAGGCCCAACGTAAGTCAGACTACTACCGGTGCCCAGAATGTGGTGAATTCCTAACCCCTCGTATTGGGACTCAGCGCCAGTACTTCGCTCATAAGCAAGGCGTTCTGGAGGACATTTCCTGTTCACTGTCCAGCGACGAGGGTGTTGAAAAGATGATCGAGGATCTCCGTACTTCGGACATCGAAGAGGGTGAGCGTGAGCGGTCAATTCGAACCTATCTCGGGCAACGCCATGACGGGGGTATCGAATTATTTGGCATCGTTCCATCACTCGATTGGGATCAAATCCAAAAAGATGAGGACGTCGACACACTCTTAGAAAGCGTCGATATCGAGGCAACAGGAATCACACATCCTCCTGTACCGAGTAACTTCCACCCATCGGAGGCAGAGGTCACGCTTGATCTTGACCCAACAGCGGATAGTTACGAACTTCAAATCTCAGGTCCAGATACCCTCGGAAGCATCACCGGCACTTGGACCACTTCAGGTCTCCAACACGGCGATCTCTTTGTTGGTGATGAAACTCGGGCGCAGCGATATAACTCGGATCAACAAGTGCGCAAGGATATGTGGGTATATCTGGTCTCAAAGAACCCTCCAAAATCCGAAGTATCGTTCGTTGACGTCTACGACTTCGCAGATGTATCCTTAGTCGGGTTCCGGGCCTCTGAAAAGACGGAGCCTTTTCTTGACCGCTATGGGGGAGGCCTTAGTACAGAGAACTACGGCTTCGATGCTGACGTTGTATTACCCGCACACACAAATCCAACCGTTGAGGCACCCATATACGCACCACCTGAGGAACCAGTTCTCGTCGGAGTTACTCCCTCCGAGGAAGTCGACCCAATATTCGAGGTTGTTTCCATCCCCAAAAGTGCAAACGAGACAGTCGAAATCGACCGGACGGGGCCGGGAAATCCTCGTTACTACACAACTGAGGTTCCCTCTGATGGATCGCGCCGCGTGAGTATCCACCAACGGAACTCCGATCGACATCGTCTGATCCACCTCCATCCCTCCGAAGAATCGACGATCATAGACACTTCCGAGCCAGGATCACGGCGAATTGGTATCGAAATCCAAGATGAGGAACACCGTGAATTTCTCTCACCTATCGAAGGCCCGACTTCGAAGCGTATGCCCGTTGGTTTCAATCCACATTTATTACATACCAACCTCGAATATGTCGGGCCAGAAGATCTCGAGTTGGAAGTGATCGCTACATTTGCTGAAGGCGCATCGCTCGGTCCGACAATCAGCCGAGACGTAACAGCAATCAGTGACATTATCTCGGAGATCGTCCACTGGGTAGAGAGCGGCTGTAATGACCTCAAAATCCGGTTCAATGGCATTGGGGCTGTATCGATCTGCTTTCCGCAGGGGGAACAATGAATCTGGAACCCGGTGACGAGTTTACAGCGGAAGTAGACAAGATTACGAAACGGAGAAAACGGAGAACTTGTACTGTCAAATACGAAGGAGAAGGAATTAATATCGGCCCGGTGACGTGCCAACCCGGTCGTTCGGTTCGATTGCGGTACCTTGGGGCAGATTCAGTAGCTGGAACATCGATTCATTTCGCACTTTGCCTGACCGAGGAAGTCCTCGCGGACGATTACAAAGACCACATTCGACGCCATGTAAGCGGCCTTCTTCCTGACCAACCTCCACAAGAGGGCGAACAAACCTACATTGAGGTGGATAAGATCGATGAGTATGGCCTCGGACTCGCCGTTGCCGGTGGTGAAGTCGTCGAACTCGGACCAGTACAAGCAGATGAAGGCGACTTAGTGCACGTTGTAGGACGCGAACCGGGATATGCAGAGATCCTGAACGCAAGAGCACGTGGGAAACGCTACAGGATCCGCTTCAATATTCTTCGTGAACGCTGGGACAAACTCCCTATCAAAAAGGGCGAGTCATTCACGGCAACGATAGATGACACCGACGGCAGTAGTCTCATCGCGTATGTGGACGGGTTGCCTGTCTACTTTTCTGGAGAGAAAGCCCGAATCGGACAAAAAATCGAAGGGGAACTCATTAGATTTCACCGAGACCGCGGAGTTGGCAAAGTGACAAAAGTATATGATTCGGTGGGTGATATCGAAGATCCAGGGCACGATACTCGGATGCAGCAACTTCAGCAAGCGGGGTTCGGCCAAGAACCATTTCGTGCGTTTGCTATGCGGTTTACTGGCGTGAGTGGCGACCAACTACCATCAACTGAGATCGGTATCCGAGACGCCATAGCTGGTGAGGCAATCCGACTCGGTCTTGCGGAGAAAGCTGAATCGGGTGGCCAACAGTATCCACAAGCACACATCACCGCAATCCGCCACTGGGTTGTTCATAAGCTGGCAGCTGTTCTCGGACAGCCGGTCGCTGGTGCCGATGAAGTATCCGATGATGTCGGGTGGTTTCGGGCAGCATTAACAGAGCGTACCGGCCCCACAATCACGTTCCTCGGTGATGTGATACAACTCTCACAGGGGTACTATGCTCCAGCACCGACGCGAGCTGTAATGATCTCCGAATCTGAGGCCGTGCTCGTTTCAGGAGATCCAAGTCGTCTATTCATAGAGTCCGGTTTTGATATCGAATTCCGAGGGTTGACGCGGATTCTTACTGACACCAGTGAAGAAGAATTGCGTTCGAGAGAAATCCCCGTTCAATCTAAAGACGAATACATCGGTCTGGACGAGGCGCCGATTACGACGCCAGCCACACTACGTGAGTACATCGAACAGCGACCGCAGGAGTCGTGGGAACCGGAGGAGGATTGGGCACCATACACTGGACAGTACTATGGATTTACCGTAGACGGTGAGCCGCTCGTCATTGAAGAGGCAGACGGAACTGCGATCAGCTTGTGGCGAGTTCCAGTCGAATACGGTGCCGATACCTACCAGTTGAAGGTTCAATCGGGCGACGGCAAAACCAGGGCCGTCACTGTTTCGCCGAAATACCGCAAGCATGCGTGCCTAATCCTTGACTCAATGGCTGAGGACCCACAGACTGTTGAACTCACCGGGTATGAGGAGGAGGTCTTATTGAGTTGTGACTTTGCACCGCCGCGGGCACAGATGCGTTGGCTGTACGCAGTCGGAGCAGAGTGGCTTGAAACATCGTCGTATCAGCTTCAATGGCGAATTTCGGACACCGATGCTAATTCAGTGCGAGAGGTCTTTTGACGAACTGCCCGTGACCATCATCGACAACACATAACATGAAATCAATCAAAGAAGTCTCGGAAGAGCTCGAGAACGACCTTCAACAGTACATCGAATCACGTTACCACCTCCATCATCCGCGGCTTCTCAAGGAGCGTCGTGCCCTGATGGACGAGGGAGAGACGGCCACCGAACCGTGGGTCGAGGCTACACCGACCTATGTTTCTGGGGATTCCCTCAGAGAGTTGGGCTTGCCGAGCGAAGTCGTCGATTTGCTGAAAGATCTCGAAAGCGACGATCTCGATATCTTCGATCCGCCGTATAAACACCAGGCCGACGCTCTCCAATCGTTCTTTAACGACGAGGACGACCTTATCGTATCCACTGGAACAGGATCCGGGAAAACCGAGATTTTCCTCTACTCAATTCTGGGTCAACTCGCACAAGAAGCAGCGCGAGGCGAAACAGCCGACAAACGTGGGATACGGACATTAGTTCTCTATCCAATGAACGCTCTCGTCGCGGATCAACTCTCGCGAATGCGCCTACTCTTCGGTGATGAGGACGGAGCAGATACGCTTGAGGACTATATGGGTCGGCGGGTTCAGTTTGGGATGTATACGAGTCGTACACCCTATCACGGGGAGTATGACACCAGCAAAAACGATAATTTGGTCAGGCCGGTCATCAAAAGGTACGTTGAGTTAGAGGAAGAGCAGCCAGACCTCTACAAACAACTCGCAGAGAAAGGCCGTATTCCGGCCAAGAATCTGGAAGGATTCTTGAATAATAATAACAGACCAAAAGAAACAAACTTTCGTACCCAACCCGGCGACACGGAACTCTTCACGCGTCAAGAGATGCACACTCGCGATGGAAGCAATCCCCATGGCGGGACGCCTGATCTCCTGATTACGAACTACTCGATGCTGGAGTACATGCTACTCCGGCCAATCGAACAACCCCTCTTTGAGGATACCCGTGAATGGCTGGCCGAGGACGAAGAGAACGAGCTGAATATCGTCCTCGACGAAGCTCACCTCTACCGAGGCGCCCAAGGAGCAGAGGTCGCACTCTTGTTGAGCCGCTTGCTCCAGAAACTCGGGATATCTCGCGAACGTGTGCGCTTCATCCTCACGAGTGCGACGATGGGCGAAAACGTAGAGGAAGCAGCCCCAGAATTTGCGGCCCAGCTCACAACCGGAGATCCGGACGATTTCTCAGTAATCACCGGTGAGCAGGTGGAGTACGAAGGTGGAGAACCGAGCGAGAAACGCACGGCACAACTCCTAGAGCGGGTTGGCTACCAACTCGATGATCCATCGAAGATTCGCAACGTTGCGAGCGAACGAGGCTGGGATCCTCTTGAAAGTGATGACGTAGAATCGGTCCGTTCGTACCTCGCTGACCAGTTAGTCGATGACCCACTCTTCAGATTAGCACACGAATATCTTCGTGAAGAGCCGCTGCGCCTATCGGCCCTTGCCAAAGAGTTGTTCGAGGATATCGATCAGGAACTGGCTCGTGAGGCGACGGGTAATCTTCTGTATCTTTGTACCGAGGCCCGCCAGGGAGAGGATCAGGCGTTGCTTCCGACGCGCCTGCACATGTTCCTCAAAGGGCTCCCCGCCCAGTATGCGTGTGTCAATCCTGAATGCAGCGGCCGCCGGGTAACAGAGGGGGAGAACCTCCTCGGGCGCATCTACAGTAATCCGCACACGACCTGTGAGTCCTGTGGCAGTCGCGTCTTCGAACTGATTAGCCACCGCACCTGTGGAGCAGCATATCTGCGTGCCTATCGACGCTCTGACGACGACCGCGGGCCGACGTTCCTGTGGTCAGATCCTGAGAGCAGCGAGGACTTGGACGAGCTTCATCTCTTAGTTGAGGAACCTCGAGATGACCCGAATCCAGACCACGAACACGGACGCTCGCTCGCCGAGACGACGACCTCACGAAATCTCTCGATTGCCTCCGGCCATCTTGTTGATGATCGGCATGTGGACGACGAAGGACCGACCACTCATATCGAGGTTCAGGTCCCGACTGAAGAGCCGCCGGACGAGGACGGTGCATGGAGCTGGACTCAATGTCCGGCGTGCGGAATCAAAGAACGACGCCGTCCGAATGGTGACACGAAGGTCGAAGATCTGGTCACCAAAGGTGAGGAGCCATTCGCGCACAGCGTCCGCTCGATGTTCGGTATCCAGCCGACCGACCCACTCAAAGAGAAGTTCCCCAACGAGGGGCGTAAGGTACTGTGCTTCTCTGACGGTCGACAGAAGGCAGCTCGCTTAGCTCGCGATCTCCAATCGAACGTTGAATCCGACTCGTTCCGCGAGGTCTTAACCGACATTATTGGATCCGCAGACGGTGAAATCACGATGGATCGGTTGTTCGCCGAGTTCGCAGTCTACTGTGCGAAAAACAACATCGTATTTTTCGACGACAGCGACCAATACACGAATCAGTCGGGTGTCGTGTATAAGGGTTCACGCTCCCACTTCGAGGATATTCGTGGGAACCTGTCTGATATTGTTGATGAGTACTACCTTGAGTCCATCGACGATATTCCGGAGGTGCCAGCCGCACGCAATGCGTTGTCGGAGCGTCCCCGCCAGTATGAGGAACTTCTCCTCCGATCGTTGGGCGATGAACAGTACTCCATCACCGGCGCTCTCGTCGGGTACATTGCGCCGTCCGAGGAAGTGTTTGAGAAAATCGATGAGGCCGTCCCTGAAATTGAGACAGACCAACTCAAGAGCATCCTCATCGAGGCGCTTCGTCATGCCTGCGAGGAACGGGCATTTGATTCAAGCATTGAAGCCAGACGACGTTCGAACTCCTATCCCTACCAAAATTGGATTGACCCGGACGATACGGGGCTCCCCCACAGCGAGATAATCCCTGAATATGTTGTAGAATCACTCGACGACGAAGTGCCGGAAGAGGCGTGGAATAGTCTGAGACGGGCGTTGATGACGACAGAGCCTGTGTTGTTTGGGGCCTCCCACGGAAATTACTTCGTCAATCCAAAAGCAACGACAATCGATCTCCGACTCGACGACGATTGGTACCGGTGTGAAGGATGTCGCCGGTTCTCGGTAGTGTCTCTCAATGATTCGTGTCCCTACGATGGGTGTCGCGGAACTCTGAGTCCGGTTAGTGACGATGACATCCATCTCCAGGCACGGAAGAACTTCCTTCGGAACCCGCCACGCGAAGTGCTCCATGGCGAACGGGACCCGCTCACGCTGCGTTCAGAAGAGCACTCCGCACAACTGAGTGCAAAGGACAACTCCGAGGCATTCGCACGCTCCGAAGAGTACGAACTGCTCTTCCAGGACATCCTTGTCGGGGACTCCGAGGCCGATCAGCCAATCGACGTGTTAAGCTGTACGACTACTATGGAAGTCGGGATTGACATCGGGAGTCTCACTGGCGTGGCCATGCGGACGGTCCCGCCAGGACCAGAGAATTATGAGCAACGTGCTGGTCGGGCAGGACGTCGCGGAGCTGGGCTCTCGACGATCGTCACCTTCGCGGACAACTCCCCTCACGAGTCACACTACTTCGAGAATCCTGAGGAGATGATAACGAGCGAGGGGAACGCACCGGTCATCTACGCCGGCAACGAAAAGATCGCCCGGCGGCACATCAACGCCTCGCTGCTTGCTCGGTTCTTCGATCCATCGGCCGTCGAGACGGAAGCTGCCGTATTCCGCTCGCTCAAAGGTACAGCCGAGTTCTTTGAAGGAGAAGGGGACCAAACCCTCGCCGCGTTCGAAGACTGGCTGGACGAAGAGATCTTCGCCGATTCATCGTCGACGCTCGAGCAATTGGGGGCCCTCCTTCCAGATGCACTAGGAGAGGGACGTTCATCCGACTGGGAGGTCGCATTAGTCCGCGACGCCGCTACAGAGTTCCTAAGCGAACTCCAGGAGCTACAAGCCAAGACAGAATGGGAAGAGCAATCCACGGAAGACGACGATTTACTTTCCGTCCTTCTCGATGCAGCCCTCCTTCCGACGTTCTCGTTCCCGACTGATGTGGCCGACTTCGTCGTGCGCGAAAATGAGCCCGGGTCGTCACAGCCGAAGAACAAGTACCAGATGTCTCGGGATCTGAAACAGGCTCTCTCAACGTACGTACCAGGCCGAGAGATCGTCGTTGACAAGAAGACCTACGAGCCTACGGTGTCTATGTCAAATTCCCAGACAACCCGAAGAACCGAGTAGCTGGCGAAGACTGGGGAGACCTCGATTGGTTGAACTGGTGTGACGTCTGCAAGACGGTCTTTGACGAGCATAATGAGAGTCTGGCAGCCAGGGATATGGAATGTCCAGTCTGTGAGGGAGCGACCGTCAGTTCCCTTCAAATGTACACCCCGGAGGCATTTGCACCGAAAGTCGATGAGACAGGTGCAGCTGAGAAAGGATCGGACTACAACGAGAACCGCGCCTACGCGACACAGCCTAAATACCCGCTGACGTCGACTTCTCACGAGAGTGAGAACGCTAGCGAGATGGCAGAGGAGAGATCCATTGGCCATTCGATAGTGGGGAAGATGAATGACGAACAGCTTCTTGTCGCTAACTTTGGGGCTGATGAGGATGGATTCGAGGTCTGCACCGATTGTGGGGCCGTTAGCCGCGAAGGTCCGCTCTCGAACCCACACGCCCGTCCATACCCCAAGGATCTCCGATTTGTTGGAGAATATGACTGGGATGATCAGTGTACCGGCTCAACAGTCACGACGAGTTTCAGCCACCGCTTCCCCAGTGATTTGACCGTCCTCCAAATCCCGTTAGGTGATGAGATGGAGTTTGTTCCATCCGAAGCATGGTTCGAGACACCAGGACAGTCGTTAGCTGAAGCATTAGTCATGGGTGCATCTCGTGCGCTGGGTATCGAAGATGACGAACTCGAAGGTGGATTCCGTACTCGTTCGGCAGAGCACGCCGACATCGACGCACGGGGCGTTATCGAGGTCTTCCTCTTCGACACAACCGCTGGCGGTGCTGGCTTCTCATCGCGCGTCTGGGAGGAATTCGACGCCGTGTGTGCAGAAGCCCGTTCAATCCTCGAGAGTTGCTCATGCGATACGGCGTGTCACAACTGTCTGCGCCGGTATCAGAACCGCCATCTCCACGACTCGTTGAATCGCCACGAAGGGCTGGCCTTGCTCGATTACGCACAGACGGGGACTCCACCAACGCTTCGTCCTGATAAGACACAGAGCCTGATAAAGCAGCTCGAACGTGCCTTGGAGTTGAAGGAGGAAGATGTTGCACTCAGGGCGATTGACGACGATAAATGGGAAATCGAGATTGACGGGACGACGATGACATTTGGTATTCGTTCGAGTCTGCGGCGGTCACGTGCCCCGACGTCGGCGACGTACGACGAGGACTACTCAGACTACGAGTTGTCCCAACGGTTGCCAGAGGTGGCTCACTCAATCGTCGATCAACTCCAATAGCGGAATGGATGGGTCAGAACAGTTTGCACACGTAAACTGGTCGGCGTCGGCAGCACAGCTGTTCGAAGAGTGCCCCCGGCGGTTCTTTTATCGATACCAACAGACCGAGTCTACCGAGGACTATAGTGAGTATACACCGTCGCCAGGGGCCTATCTGGGAACTATCGTACACGAATCTCTCGCGGGGCAGGTTGCACGATGGGCTCGGAGTGAGAACATCCATCTTCAGACTGCAACTGAATATGCGAAAGACGAACTTGAGAGGTATGTCGAAGCGAATTCTGAGACGATTGCTGATCGGATTGACATTACGGATGGGGAATCCTTCGATAGCGATTCCTTCACGCGGTCATTAGTTCGTACAGCCCGTAATCACATCAGGCAGTTCTTCCGGGTGATTTGGCCCCACCTTGAGGACCACCAGTATATCGCCCACGAAACGCGCCAAACGTTCGAAGTCTCCGAAGAACCCGTCACCGTCCAGCCAGATCTCTGTACGCGAAACCCAGAGGGAGACTTTGTCGTTACTGACTGGAAGACAGGCGCGTATGACCGGTTTAGTAACCCTACAATACAGATGCAAGCATATGCACTCTATGCTCACGAAGCGTATGAACCCGAACTCAGTCGGATTCGGGTCCAATTAGCCCATACTGGAAGTGGGGAGTTCGACCGAATGGTGCCGACCACGGAAGACATGAGACAGATCCGAGAACGGATTACGAATGATAGGGCCTTCTGGACGAGTATGAGGGACATCGAATCCTACAAGACAAATCCAACAGTCCAGAAATGTAGCCAATGTTCGTACCTTCACCGGTGTACAGACGGACAAACCGTCACGGGTGAAGAGCCAGAACCAAACTAAGTAGTAAAGTGCGAATTAGGTCGTCTTATACCTCATCTACTGCATACAAAGCAAATCGGATTATATCACAATTCAATCACGCAATCGATAAATCCACTTGCGACGAACAAAATCATCAACTGAGGACCGGCCTTCGCGCGACTGCCAACTATCCCCTTGAGCTTTCTCTTCCCGAACTAGTTTGAAACCTGCCGCAGAATAAATCGTCCCCTTGTTACCTGCTACTCCAGCGTGAGCAGAAATCCGTTGATAGCCCTCTAAGAACGCCCACTTTCGGGCGCGAGCGATTAGCCAAGAACCAGTGTTTGATGGCCTTTCGGGTCGCGATCCGTACCGTGTAATTGAGATTTCTTTGTCTTCGTCGACCATTCGGGCTACTGGACGACCGAGAACACAGACTGCAATTAGATTAGATTTATGACGAGCTCCGAACGCAGCCTTCCATCCAGGGATACCTCCCAATTTGTGGTCTACCATATCCGACTCGAGGAAATCGTTGATCTCGTTTCGGCTTCGCTCCCGGGTTAGTTTGAGATCCGATACAGAGTCTGGTACTGATATTGGACCTTTCATCGTTTGCCTGAGGCAACTTGCGCCTCACCCAATCAGGCGCATGAAAAACAGAACGAGATCACCAGAATGGACTCATATTTCTGCGTTAGTACGCTCGAACCAAAGATTATCGAGGAACCTCACAACCCGTAGATCAGACAAGTTGTGAACGCTGATTATCTAGGAATGCCTCTTTCCGAGAACATCCCTATGGAGAGACCTGTTAATGAGCCCAAGCGCTCTTAGAAGCTATCAAAACAGCGATCAAGCAGGGATAATGTATGCCTTTCCGGAAACAACCCGGTCACGCTTTTATGACTAGACGGGAAACAGGTCGAACAGTAACAGATGATCCGCGATGCTCGCGTTCTCCGCGCCGGATTCGTCCCTCGGGAAGTTGAGCATCGCGACGCCGAGGTCAACCACCTCTCTAGCGTTCTCGAGCCCATCACGAACGGCGAACCAGCCGACACAGCTATCGTCACCGGACCCAGCGGAACGGGGAAGACGTGCATCTCGAAGTTCGTCACGGAACGACTTCGAGAAGAGGTCCTCGACGTCGAGGCCATCTACGTCAACTGCTGGCGAAACTACACCCGGTTCCGCACGCTCTACCAAATTCTCGACGATCTCGGCGCGACCATCGACATCCACCGGCAGTCGACGCCCCACGACGAACTCGTCGACCGCCTCCAGCAGCATAACGGCCCGCGCACCGTCGTCATCCTTGACGAGGTCGACCAGCTCGAAGACCCCAGCGTCATCTACGACCTTCACAGTCTCCCGCAGTTCGCGATCATCTGCATCGCGAACAAGAAGAGGAGCTGTTCAGCCGCGTCGACGATCGCCTCGTGAGCCGGCTGCGCTCCAGCGAACACGTCCGGATGGACAAGTACCACGACGAGCAGCTGTACGACATTCTGAGTGCGCGGGCGAAGTGGGGCCTCGACGAGGACGTCATCACCGACGACCAGCTCTATCGGATCGCCGACGCGGCCGCCGGCGACGCCCGCCTCGCAATCGGCATCCTTCGAACGGCCGCCGGCAAGGCCGATCGCGAGAACCACGAGCGCATCACCGACAACATTCTCCTGGATGCCGCCGAGGATGCCCGGGCGCAGATTAAGCAGAAGAGTCTCGACTCGCTCACGCCGCACCAACGCGTCGTTTACGACATCGTTCGCGAGCACAGCCCGGTCGGGCCGAGCGAGATTCACGAGCGCTATACCGAGGACGTCGATGATCCGCGGACCAAGCGAACCATTCGGGCATATCTGTCAAAGATGACTCAATACAACCTCCTAGAGGCGGACGGGTCCAGCCGAGATCGGGAATATACAGCCATTGACCAGCCATCTCCTCCACTCGCTGAGTAACTTGACTGAATCAAAACGCCCTTCGAGGAAGCCATTATGGAGAAAATAGACCCTGTTACTATCTTCGGGAGCGAGCGCAGCGACCAGGTAGACTTCGAAATCGCATTTACCGCCCTCGTAGTCACAATCGTTCTCAGCGTTCCCATCAACGATTTTGGATATAGCCTGCTGAAGGCCTTAGTAATCTCCTTAAGCGGACTTACCTTGCTCAGGAAGATGGCGGTCTCAAACCAGCACGCATCTTCTAAACCAGTACTTCGATGGTCGATGCCGTTCATCCAAGCGATCACCCTCGTAGCAACGGTCCACATCTTCTTGGAGGCAGGTGCAGTTCTCACCGACCAATTCTCTATGCCAATCTCTCCAGTGTTAATCGCTTCCCCGCTAATTCCGTTGTTCGTTCTCGGCGTCTTCGGTTTCCACGAGAAGGTGACCAAAGACGCAAGCCTATACATCGCCCTCCTAAGCCACAATACCTCGAAGCGTGCAGAAGAAGCAGAGTTATTCGGCTTGACTGAAGGCCTTGATGACTGGTTTCTGGACCAAGCCGGCCTCTTTGTAACCTTCTCGAACAGTGAGAACATCCCCGCAGAACTGGCCTGGCTGGAACACCGTGTTGATTCGAAGGCTTCACCCCCGCTTATCAAACTTTTCGCGGTAGGTGCATCTGGTTACGCTTTGGTCTGGCTCTTGATCGTCTGGGTCTTCGGATCTACTGCGCTCAACTTGATCTTCCTCTTCTTTATTTTCTTCACCAAGTATCCAATCCAGTTCTGGTACTCCCGATTCGGACTGGCCCGATTCACTTCAGAGCGGTCTGGGTGGGTTGACGCACTGGTCATCCTCCTCGGCTTACTTGCTGCGAACCTGACTATCTTGTCCAGATACGGTTGAGCGGCGTCGAAGTTACTCTCCGTCGTCTAATTCTTCGTCACCGGTAGTAAGCTCGGAGGTAAATACCCTGTCTCCAGCATTGAATGCCTCGCCAAGACGTTTCAACAAGTTCTCATCTATATCAGGATTAAAGCAGAACACCTGTCCCTCGATGTACGGAGAGTTCAGACCTCCTGAAAGCTCGAAATTAGCCAAGAGATCGAGATGCTCGATGTTGTTACCGCTAAACTGTTCTGTATCCTGGACCGCGACCGGTTTACCACGCACCAAAGCCGGATTGTCCTTCCCTTCTTCGAGAACCATGATATGGCCGCCTTCAGCGTACTCCCGGACATGGTGATTGTCGATAGCTGAAAACTCGTTCTTCAACACGAGCATTGTCAAGTCGTCCGGTTCCTCCTCTTTGATATCTGTTATCTGGCCTCTGGTTTTCTCAGTTACCTTCGTTCGAACATTGCTTGCTATTCCGCCGGTGGCTGAGAAGACGCTGTTAAGCCGTGCTTCTGTGGTTCGTCGGGTATGGGTGACCTCCACCCAGATAGTGTCATCGTCGAGATCGACTTTCAGATCCGGCTTTCTTCCAGCAACTGATTCCTCAATAACCACGTCACCGTCGATGAACTCTCGTCGAAGTGCGTTTGTCGTCTGTATCTCAGTGACCGTGTCCTCATACTGCTGCCGGTTGATAAGATCGTCTCCAAGAGATTCTATCGGGTCGTGGTTGTCGTAGAGTGACTCACAGCAGTGATCCAGGTACGATAAGAAGTGGATCGATTCCAGATCGTTCCGTGTCTTGATATCGAAATCGTGGTCGGCTCTCGAAAACGGGTACACATCTTCCCGGGGGATATCGTGTGAGAGGAAGCGGGCAAGACTGTGAGTCCCTTGTGACTGAAGATCATCAATCCAGTCCTCGCCCAAGACATCGATCAGGAAGGGATAGTCATCGGCGTTACCCCGGACTTGGTCGTAATCAATTCCAAGGCCGTATGAATCGAGGTTGGAAGGCAGGTTCTGAAGATCCATGAGAATGTTATCAGCTCGCAGTAAGTCGTTGTCCTTAGAAACGGATTTCAGTGCCTGCTCTGGGTCAATGTCTTCGCTCGCTGCGGTATCCTTCAGGGTCGATAGTAGTTCGCTGCCCCGTCCGTCCAGGTTTTCATCTGTTTTCCTTGACTGGTAGTATGCTTCGAGAGTTCGTTCTACAGCTTTCTCAAAGATCAGCGGCGAATCACTGTACCACTTCTGCAGTTCTTGTTGAAGCAGATCTGTGTGATTCCAGTAGACGTGAGGAATGTAGCTGGAAACGTAGCCAGTCGAGTATTCCTCCTCGTTAAGCCACTTGTTCATATAATGTTGTGCAAGGTCACGGTCCGGTTTTCCGGCAGCTCGTAGAGCAGAGTCTAGATCCCTCACGAGTATCTCCCGGTTCCGGATCAAGTCATCCAATCGTTCGAATGCCAGCTGGGGTTCCTCTTCTCCGCATCCTTCGATAATCTTGGTGTAGAAGTGGCGATCGATCGTCCCGCTGTCGACAATATTCCTCAGTTGCTGCAGCTTCTCTTTGCAGCTTTCGTCGCTTCTGAATACCTCGTAGATATCGGCATCAGAGTCCATGATGCTCATAAAGTATATTTCCGGGTTGATGATTGTTCTGCCGCATCCAAGAGTGTCTCCGAACAGAGAGGGTGCTGAAATGGATTGACTCAACGACCGTGCAACCTGTCCTGGCTTGAATAAATCCAATCACTCTATTAGCGAGGTGATCCTTTTGACACAGCAAACGATCCTATTCTATGGGCGAAGATACGGCTGAAGACTCAGGCACGAATTCTTCTAACGACAGTTCCTCGAAGCGGAGGGGACGAGTCGGGATCAGGAATACTCGCTCGTCGATTCGGCAGCGGCGTCGCCGATGCAGTGACCGTGGCCCCGTCTATCAGGAACTGAACTCGCCGAGGCCCGATTGCTCGTGGTCCAGCGGGTTGATGACCTGTGGATCGTCATTTCCGGGGTTGTTGACGCGCGTGGAGATCTCGTAGGCGTCCAGATCGTCCTTCGGATACGGCTGACACAGTGCCTTGCGAGTGTCCGGATCTGCGGCGAGCCAGTCAGATTCCGCGTCCTGTGGAAGGACAACCGGCATCCGGTCGTGGATGGGGTTCATCAGGTCGTTCGGCTCCGTCGTGAGAATCGTGACGCACGAGATCGTCTCGTCCTCACCCTCCCAGACGTCCCAGAGCCCGGCCATCGCGAACGCGGGGTCGTCCTCGCGGTAAATCCGGTAGGGCTGTTTGGCCCCGCCGGTTGGTGCTTTCCACTCGTAGAAGCCCGATGAGGGAGCGAGGCAGGGGCGCGATTCCCACGCCTGCTCGAAGACGCGTTTCTCGTCGCAGTCTCGGAGCGAGCGTTGATTATGGCCTCCTCGGGCTCGTCCGCCCAGAACGGAATCAACCCCCAATGGTAGGCGTCGATCTCGTCTGGAGCCTCGTTGGTGATGATGTGTAGGTCCTCACCAGGCGCGATGTTGTACCGGGGTGTGTACCCGCCGTCCGCGACGACCCCGGCATCGAAGCGAGCCTCGAGGTCTGCTTGGTCGATAAAGAGCGAGTTCCGGCCACACATACCGAGGAGTTCGGAGGGAAGCATCTTCAACGTAATCGCACAGGAATCTCGATGTTAACCAACAGATTGTCCCGATGACCCCGAGTTGTTGGTTAACGACAACGGGACAGAGAATCTGCTAATGACAAACGGTACACCTAAACAAACGATAGAAGAGGCTACACTAACTACGCTCAAACAAAATGACCCACATTCTCGCCGTATCTGACTGGCGCTCTCAACCTATTGACGATCTCTACACCATTCTCGAAACTATAGAACCAACTCCAGATCTACTACTGTATGCCGGCGATGACCTCTCACGTTTCAAAAAACGCCAATACTGACACAGATCATCTTGCAGAACTTGCTCGCCTCACGAAGCACCAACAATCACTCTATGTCCGAGGAAACGACGACCTCCCCCAGTCAACCGGTCCGCAATTCGATTCGGAATTTACCACCGACCTCCACAGGACTCCATACACCTACGAGGATCTCGTGTTCATCGGCCAGGAGGGATCAACCCAGGGACCTGGTCTCATCACCTATACCGAGGACGACGTCCAACGACACCTTTCCGAACAACGCACCGTTTGTGAAGACAGAACTCCGATTCTTGTCACTCACACACCTCCCTTCGGCATTCTCGATATCGGGAAGCGATTCGGGCAACAACATATCGGGTCGAAGGCCGTCAGGAGCTTCATAGACGACATCCAGCCCCCAGTCACCGTCTGCGGTCATTGCCATCAATTCGGAGGCAGAGCTGAAACCCTCGAGTACGGCACGGTGATCAACATTGCGTCCCACGACGGAGTAGACGACCCTGGAAGGTACGCACTCATCACCATCGACGCCTCGAACGAGTCTATCGAGTACGAGTTCTACGACACTCGCCATCTGCTAGGGAGCCGGCTGACTGATCTCGTCCAGGTCGGGAGAAACCGAGTGGAACAGTTCAGTGAGTTAGGAATCACTAGCCCAGATGAGATTACCGAAGAACGGCGTTCCGAACTCGAAGCCCTCCCTGGAGCCTCGTCATGGCACGTGGACCGGTGGATTGCTCATCGACAGGCGTTCGAAAACGATGAGGTCGTGATTCTAAACGAGTCCGCCTTCGACGACCTTCACGATACGGAGCCTCTCCTCTTGGACATAGAGACGGATCTTCAGCAGGATCGGATCTGGCTGGTCGGCACCTACAGTTACCAGAACGATGCATACCGACAATTCTTCGATCCGGACGACGAGTCAGCACTCCTTCAGGAGCTGTCTGAGTACCTTGATAATCATGCTCTGAGCCAATCATCTACTACGGAGGGAACTACTTCGACGAACAGTGTCTTAGTCGAAGATTCGAGGAACACGGCATCCCTGAAGGGATCAATCATCTGGAGCGGGCACACGACCTCGGGATAACCGCACAACAGGAACTCTTCGGCCCCTTCAATCGGCATAAATTGGACGTCGTAGCAAGCGCGCTCGGCTTTGAATATCAAGACCCGACCGTCGATGGATTTGTCGTCGGGAGCAAGTACACACGATATCTCCTCGACGGCGAAGAGCCAGACTGGGATCAGCTCAAACAGTACAATAACGACGATGTGACCGCACTGAAAACAATCGTCGATCACATCAGATCGTAGGCTCGTATACTGATTTGCGAGGAAGTTTTCGTGAACTTGTACTGGAGGCGGAGAATATCCTTAACCAACAATTGGGCCGAGGGTACCCGAACCGTTGGTTAATCCGACGATACTGTCCGCCTCCCACTCTGGAAACGTTCTCGGAAACGGTCGGATAATAGCAGAAATCAGCTGCCTGGGTCCGGTTCTACATACCTCTCAGCCATTCCCTGAAACACGGAAGCACCACGCCGCGGCTTATCGGGAACGTAGACAACTAATCGGGTATGGGAGAACACTCAACATCGAACCGATTGGCGGTGGACCAGCCGACACGGGGCGCTGACCGCAATCGGTCCCTTGCTGACCAAGCTGATCCGGCTACGGACGAGATGCTGCTGCCACAGCTCGACGACGGCATCACGCTGTTCGATGTCGAGGGAGGCCGCGGCGTCCCGATCCTGCAGTCGCTCGTGCTCGACCACCTCCTCCTCAACGACGGGTCCGCCTTTTGGGTCGACGCAAACGGACACGCGACAACGACGACACTGGCCCAGATCGCGCCCAGTCAACGGTTGCTCAACCGAATCCACGTGGCACGCGGATTTACCGCCTATCAGCACTACGGCGCCGTCTGTGATCTCCCAACGGCAGTGAACAAGTCGATCCGGAAATCCACTGCCGATTCAGAGGCGGCCGGTCGACGGGCACTAGATCGTGACGAGGACACGTCGCCCCACACGCCCGCCCTCATCGTCGCGCCAGCCGTCGACGCACAGTACCGCGCCGACGATACTCTCGGTGAAACCCACGCGAAAACCCTCCAGGCTCGAACTCTCGCTCGGTTGGCAACCTACGCCGAGGGGTACGACATCCCGGTGCTCGTTACGCGAAACGAACGAAACGAATTCACCGAGTCAGTCGCGACGGTCGCCGACCACCACCTGGAGTGCGAGCAGACTCGGATGGGGCCACGGGTCGTCGGCAAAGACTTCGAGACGCTCGTCTATCCCGTCGACGACGGCGCGTACTACCAGACGACGTTCGCGTACTGGCGGCAGCTGCTCGCGGCACGCGCCACGCAGGTCGGCGTGGAACCGACAACGTCGACGCCGTCGACGCCGACTCCGGAGGGTGTCGGGACAGGCGTCACCGCTGACGGTGAGACGGTGGCGGCCACTGCGGACCCCTTGCTCGATGCGTGGACCGCGACCGGGACAGGAGGCCGATAGCGATGGGGCGCACAAACCCGACGTACCGGGATGCGCTCCGGGCCATCGAAGAGCGGTGGGCGGAGTTCCGCCGGGCACTGCGGCATCGCGACCAGCCGCGCTTCGACCGGCTGTTCGAGTACGCCCGCGAGCACGCCGACGCGAGCGGGCTGTTGAACCACCAAAACCCGCTGCTGCCGGCGCTGCTCAGCATCGATCTTGAACAGGAGGGGCGCCTCGACGATCACGAAGAGCGCCTCGAGGAACTCGAAGCCGCGGTCGCAACAAGCGATGACCAGGAGAGTGCCCCACCGGACGCGGACCCGTGACGATGCCGTTCAGTATCGACTTTCTGGACGACGGCCGCGTCCTGGAGTGGGAGGCAACCGCCGACGGCGCCGTCGCGACCGAGCGCGATGACTACACCCCACGCTTCTACGTCGCCGCTCGCGACCCAGCGTCCGACATCGACCTCACGACACTCCAATCGGTGTACGACCAGCACCCGGATGTCGTCGCGACCGAGATGGTTGCGCGACGCCCCGGCTTTCGACGAGACGAGGAGGCCGTTCTCGCCGTCGACGTCGCCCACATCGACCGCGTCACCTCACTCGCCCGGCAGGCACGCCAGCTGTCGGCCTATCCAGTCGGGGATCTCGCCTGTTTCAACGTCGACTTCTCGCGAGAGTTCCGGTACTGTCTGGAGACCGGCGTCGATCCGACGCCGGCGAGCGAGCTGTCAACACTCCGGCTCAGCGTCCCGGTGACCGAAACGAGCAACGATGTCTATGGGGAGCTGTCCGTTGCCGGCGACACCGTCACCGGCTCGTCGACGGATATCCTGACCGCCGTCCAGGGGGCGCTCGAAACACACGATCCAGATGTCTTGGTCTGCTCGACGAGCGAGATTGTCCCGACGCTGTACGAGATGGAGACGGCCGCCGGCGTGACGACTTCTCGCTGAGTCGGTGGCCGGACATCGACTACCAACAGCTCGCGAGTCGGTCGACGTATTCGAGCTACGGTCGCGTCGGTCACTCGCCGGCGCGGTACAACGTGCCCGGCCGGGCGATCATCGATGAGTCGAACACGTTCTTTTACGGGGAGACGAACCTTGACGGCGTCCTCGACCTCGTGTCGCGCTCGAAAAAGCCCGTCCAGGAACTCGCGTGGGCGTCGATCGGGAATGTGCTCACAGCGATCCAAATCTGCGAGGCTCACGACCGCGGCGTCCTCGTCCCGTGGAACTCCTGGCGCCACGAGTTTTACAAGCCGATGGGGACGCTCCACGATGCCGACCGCGGCGGCTTCATCTTCGCGCCCGAGGTCGGACTCCACGAGAACGTCCACGAACTCGACTTTTCAAGTCTGTATCCGAACATCATCTGTACCCGGAACGTCTCGCCGGACGTCATCCGGTGTGACTGCCACAGCGACCGTGGCGACGTTCCTGGGCTCGGATACTCGATCTGCGATGATCGAGGCTATCTCGTCGACGTCCTCCAGCCGATCATCGATGCTCGCGATGAGATCAAGGCGGCCATCCGTCGCGAGAAGGAACGGGACGACCCCGACGAGGATCGCCTGGCAGAACTCGAGGGGCGGTCGGGAGCCCTGAAGTGGATCCTCGTCGCTTGCTTCGGCTACCAGGGGTTCAGCAACGCGAAGTTCGGCCGCATCGAGTGCCACGAGGCGATCAACGCGTTCGCTCGGGAGATTCTGCTGACGGCGAAACAGCGGCTGGAAGCCGGGGGCTGGCGCGTCGTCCACGGGATCGTCGACTCCATCTGGGTGACCCCGGACCCCGACGTCGACGACGATGACCGCGAGAACCTCGAGACGCTCGCGACGGAGATCACGGAGCGCGTCGAAATTCGGCTGGAACACGAAGCTCACTACGACTGGGTGGCGTTCGTGCCGCAGCGCGAGAGCGACGCCGGCGCGCTGACGAAGTACTTCGGGAAGGTCGCCGGCGACGACGATTTCAAGATCAGAGGCATCGAAGCCCGGCAGCGCTCGACCCCGCCGTTCATCGAGGATGTTCAGCGGGACTGTCTCGAACGGCTCGATGCCACGCGGTCACCGGACGCGGTGCTCGGATGTCTCGAGCGAGCGATCGACGAACTGCAGGCGGGCAACGTAGCAGTGGAGCGGCTCGTCGAGCGGAATCGTGTCTCCAAGCCGCTGGAAGGCTACTCACAGAATACCCAGAACGTGGCGGCGTTGAAACGGGCTCGCGCGCAGGATCTGGTAGTCCACCCGGGCCAGGATATCGAGTACGTGGTCGTCGACGACGAGAAATCGTCGCGAGACCGGGTCGCCCTCGCTCACGAAGTGATCGAGACCTACGACGCCTCGTACTACGAGACGCAGCTGGTCCGAGCTGTCGAGAGCGTGCTGTTGCCGCTTGGGTGGAATCGTACGGACATTCGACGGAGGATGGCGGAGACACGGGAGGTGGAGTTGACGGAGTTCACAGCGGTCCGGAACGGCTGAGTGGAGTCAGATGTCACTTGAGGTGAGCAAAATCACAAGTGGGCGACGAGGTCGAACCCATTCACACTCCGGGGGGTGTTCCATTGAGCAAGACCCCCCGGAGTGTGAATGGAGGCAAATCAATCACACCGAGGGTGGACAACCTATATGTGAATGGGGCGAATTGGTCCGCTTATGCCAAACAATGATTCCACGCAAACAACCGTCGACGAGATACTAAATGTCGACGAAGGGGATAGCGAAGACGAATCGGATATATTTGAGAAACCATGGTTGCTTGAGATCGATAACGTTCCTGACGCCAATCGAATCGTCGGACGAGACGACCATATCACGTTCTTGGCCAAGAATCTCCGGAAGATGCGGACAAATAGCGTCCCGGATAACGTCCTCGAATGGGGCGAAACCGGGACGGGGAAGACACTAGTTGCTAGACACGTCTGCGAGCGACTTGAAGCAGCAACTGAAGGAACGGACTCCCCGATCGTTACTGCGTACATTAATCCGGACCCCATCTCCACGTATACCTCTACCTTCCGAAAGATCGCAGAGCAGGTGAACGCGAAAGCAGAGAACCCGCTTGATGTCCCCTATCAGGGCCTCTCAGCCGAACATTATCGCGACCAGAAATTGTGGCCCGTTGTTCAGAGGGAGTTCTCTGGCGGTCTCGTCGTCATCATCGATGAGATCGACAAGCACGGAGAGGTCAACGAAGTCCTCTACACGCTATCACGGACACAATCAAAAGACGACGTTGACTTCCCAGTCCTTACAATCGGGATTTCGAACGACATCGAATTCAAAGGAGAAATCGAGTCACGGGTCCAATCGACTCTCCAGCCAGAACACCGAACGTTCACACCGTACGAAGAAGACCAGCTCATTGCAATCCTGGAAAATCGACGGGATGCATTTTATGACGGTGTCCTCGATGACGAGGTGATTCCAACCACCGCTGAACTCGCAGCTGAAGAACACGGTGACGCTCGACGCGCAGTCCGATTGTTCCGGAATGCGGGCGAGATCGCCGACGAAGAAGGCGAGGAGATCGTGACCGCGAATCACGTTCTCGAAGCTGACGAACTCGTCGAAGTTGAACTCTTTATGGAGATGGTGAAAGGGACTCCGCTGTCCGGGAAATTACTCCTGTTTGCACTCACGCGTCTTGACCGGAATAACCCGGAGAAAGAATGGTTCCGGACGTCAGAGATTCACGAGGTTTACCAAACAGTAGCACGGGACGTCGAAGTAGAGCCCAAGGGGTACAATCGTGCGCTTGAGCTTCTGAATAAGCACGTGACGACAGGAGTTCTCGAATCGAAAAAGAAGGAAGGCGGAGATCAGGGGAAGTTCAGGTCGTATTCGCTCCAAGGAGACGTTGAGAGTACACGAACTGGACTGATCAACTCGACGCCGGAACTCCAGACGTTGATGGGATGGTGACACCCCCACCCCTCGGTGTGAATGGTCCCCCATAGGATACGACGGTTGTAGAGAGAGGAGGAGTTGAAGAAGCAGGCTCGTCCGTCTGAAGAACCTAGTACGCCACAGAGAGCGGCTTACACGTTCTGCCACGGTAGCTGACCCGACCCGCTACTGCACCGCACCGCAGCTGTAGTTATCTTTATTACACCTCAGTCGAAACAGCTCTCCGAGTAGATGTATCTTGGAAGGCGAGGTCTTGTGCCGAAGCCGAAGGTTCGCCACTGAGGCGAGAACCCTCCCTACGGCGTGAGGACTTCTGCTGTTAAGGGCTTCTTAATCGCGGTACCCTGGGTGGTGGACCATTCACACTGAGGGGTGTGGGGGTAAACGAGGCGTAATCTATCCGCGTGTTGCTCTGTCTTCTCTCGGCGTGAAGACTCGTTAGAGAGTGGCGGTTGGTAGCCCATTCACACCGAGGGGTGTCGGGTAAACCGATCCCATTCACACTCTGGGGGGTGTCATCTGCTACGCTCCGAATCACGTTGAAACGAACATCAGGCTACAGTTCCATCTCGTCTACTCGTCGGGATTCACCGGCCCTTTGTACTTCGACGTCACCGAATCGCCTTCCCGCCACTGCCAGTAGTAGTAGCGGTTGTCGTTGATCTCCTTGATCGTGATCGTCGCCTTCGCCGGCACGTCGTCTGGGAGGTCATCCGGGCGCTCCTCGACGTCGGCGTTGTCCGCTTCCTCCTCGAGACGAGCCTCACGCTCCTTGTATTCGGCCAACGCTTCGGCGTAGCTGGCAACGTCCCGAAGATGCTCCGATGTGGATTCGTTGAGCGTGTTGACGATCTCCGTTGGGAGGTTCGCCGGTGGAGACGGTGGTTCGTAGGACATCGACTCTCTCCGTGTTAACCAACACGGACTCTCCACCCATAGTTTTGTTGGTTAAGATGATGGGGGGCAAGCTCTTGTCCCTCTCGGTCTGTAACACTACTCGAAACTCCTTTATATACAAGTTTCGTACTATGTTACACCGTGCTCCGGCGCATCGAACTCGAGGTCCTCGCTACGGTCGACCGCGGCGACACGATCTCCGACCTCGCGACGAAGCTCGACCACAGCGAGAGTTATCTCTCCCGTGCCGTCGGCGACCTCGTCGAGAAGGGGCTCGTCTACACGGAACGCGACGGCCGTCGAAAGCGAGTCGTCCCGTCGGATGCTCGCGCCGTCGAACTCTATCGGGACCTCGTCCGCCAGCACTCCCACATCGAGTTCCCCGAGCTGCTGACCGGGAAGACACTCGAGGTGCTGTACTACATCGACCAGCCGCGAACCGTCTCCGAGATCGCCGACCGGAGCGACAACTACCGCAACACGGTCAACCGCGTCCTCAAGCGATTTCGCGACCGCGGGCTCGTCGGGACGGCCGACGGCCGATATGACTTCAACGCTGACTTCGACCGCCTCCACGAGTTCGCCCGGGAACTCGCACACCATCTGCATCGCCACCGCCTCGAAGCCGTCGCCCCGAAGGCACGATTCTCTGGGAGGACTACGACGAATTCCTCGCCCAGACCGAGACGGAGATCGACGCGGAGGCGTTCCACGAAACCGGCCTCGCTCGATTCGCGGCCTTCGACCTCCAGTTCCTGCTCACCGGCCATCGATACTACGTCTACTCCGAGGAGATCGACGCCGTCTCGCCGGCGGAGCTGTGTTGTCACACGCTGTTGATCGACGACGGCAGCCGCCACCGATCGTACTGTCTCCTTCTCCTCAGCCACGTCGACGTCGACGAGGCGGACCTCCGAGAGCAGGCGGCGAAGTATGGCCTCGAAGACGAAATCGACGCCTTGCTGCGCTACCTCGAGACGCACGGCGAGGTCGACGATGCCCGGCTCCCGGAATGGGACGAGTTCCAGGAGCTGGCTGCTGACTACGAGGTGCCACTATCATCATGAGACCAACATTCGGACGTGAGTACATCGAGAACGAATTCCAGCGAATCGCGGATGGCCTCTCAGCACCACTCACGGTCTACCTGATCGGTGGTGGCGCGATGTCGCTGCGCGACCTCAAGGGGGCGACGAAAGATATCGACCTGGTCGTCCCGGACGGCGACGCATACGGCCAGCTGTGGGCCGTCCTGATGGACCTCGGGTATGCGGAGGTTCAATCGCTGGATCCAGATTACCGGGCGCTGGGGGCGACGAGCTGCGTCGAGAACGACGATGGGTGTCGCCTCGACATCTTCAACCAGCAGGTCGCGAACAAGCTCGTGCTCACCGACGGGATGCAAGAGCGCAGCGAGCCGTTCCTCGACACGGATCGACTGACGGTCCGGCTGGTCAGCAACGAGGATATCTTCCTGTTCAAGGCGATCGCAGGCCGCGACGACGACATCGAGGACATGAATATGCTCGTACAGGCCGGCCTCGATTACGACGTCGTCCGGGATGAGCTCGAAGCCCAGATCGAACGCCTGGGGGACGATCAGTTCGCCACGTTCGCGAATGAGGCCTTGGTCGAACTCGAGGAGCGGTACGGGGTGACCACGCCGATCGAGGCCCGCGTTCAGGAACTCACGAACAGGTACTACCGAGGGCTCGAAGTCCTCCAAGCACTCGACGAGCCGATGACCGTCGACGAACTGGCCGCGGAACTGGAGCTTGATATCGACGACGTTCACGACCGGCTCGCGTATCTCTCAACGTTCGACCGGGTCAGTCGGGATGGCGACTCAGTCCGTCCCGTGGAGTAGCTCAATCGTTACCCTACGGAGAGGGAAGGCGGCCGTCTGGTCGGGGTACACGGCCCCGTTTGATCTCGTGATCGACGCGCCGCAGGTGCTTGCAGCCGCCTTCGGGTGAGCGCTGCTGCCAGTCGGGACAGGTACACGATTCGTCGATGACGTCGACTTCGTACCTGTTGCCGGACGCGGACTGCACCTCGTAGCGGCCACCTTTCGAGAGGAGTGAGACGTCCATCGCTTCGGCGACGGCACGCCTCGTGCGGGGCTCGAGTTCATTCTGCGACTGTGTGTTCTCGTCGACGACCAGTCGGTCGCGAACGTCGCCCGTTCGGCCACCGTCGGGAGCGACGGCTACCGCAGGGCCACTGAGCCGCTCGTGGAGCACTTCCTCAACCGGATGGCCTTCCGGCCAGAGGTAGTGGACCTCGCGGCGCTCGCGATGGTCGTAGGAGCCACAGGCGGCTGCGCTCCCAGTCCAGACGCGCCAGGCACCGATCGCGGTCATCACGTCGACGATGTCACGGGGAACCGTCTGGTGGTCGTCCGGGAAGAACACCCGAAAGCGGGTACACGCTTCTTGCGGCGGGACGGTCTCCCACCAGTCTTCGCTGGAGCCCCAGCTGTCGTACATCGCGTCGTCGCTCCCGTAGCCGACGGTCACGCCGTCGATTGGCGTCCAGTCTGCTGGGAGGTGTGCCGACTCGCCTTCGAGCACTCGGAGGACGGCGTATCGGAGGTATTCGTGGGCTTGGTTGTCTGTCGTTCGGGCGACCTGATCGTGCTGCTCGGCGACGTGCTCGGCTTCATCGAGGACCGTTGTGAGATAGTCGTCAGTCATGGTTCGCGGAGGTCAGAATGCGCCTCCACCCCTCTGCGGGCGCAGAAAAACTTAACCAACGAAAGAGGGAGATTCGGGCAATTTGTTGGTTAACCGATTTAGGGAGCAGGCGGCTCTTCGAGCACGTCGATGAGCTCCTCTGCCGTTCGACTAATCCGTCCGAGGCGCTCGCGAACGACTTCGGGATCGTCTGACTCCCACGCAGCGAGGTAGAAAGCTGACCCGCTAGTGTCGAGTCCGCAGTAGCGTCCGACGACGTACGCGACGGCTTCGGCCTCGACTTCACGTTTCGCCCGCTCGGTGTCGTCGTCGACGTCGAAGTGGAGCTGGGCGTGTGCGTACTCGTGAATCAGCGTCCGCGCAAGGTCGGCATCGTTCTCCCGATCACGAACCTCGACACGCGGCTGCATATCGATGAGACTCAGCTGCTCGCAGATGCCCTTCGCCTCGCCGTGGGTCCACTCCTCGGCTGGAACGATTCGCACCGTCACGCCGAGGTCGTCAGCGGCGGCAGTCAACTGGTCGACGAGGTCGCCGGCGTCCCCGGTTGCTTCCGTGTCCAGGTCGGGAAGCGGTTCGCCCTCGGTTTGAGAGACGTCGAACACCGGCGCAGGCTTGAACCCCACCAGGCCCTCGGACCACTCCTCGGGTGGCGTCTCGTCGTACTCACAGTCACTGTCCTCGTGGTAGCTTGGCGAGTTCTCGCACTCTGGACACTGCTTGGTGATGATCGGCGCCCAGATCCAGATGGCCGACTCCCCCTCCGTGACGTGGCGGTCGAACTCCTCCTGCCACGTCCGGTAGCCCGCCACCCGGCTCGCTTCTGGATACTGGCGCTTGATGAGGAGCGTATTCCGGTAGGAGTAGTCGTGGAAGCGACTCTGGACGTCGAGCCACTCCTGGAACTCTTCGCTGGCCTGCGCGTCGTCGACGCCAGCGACGAGTTCGTCGATCCACTGTTCCATAGTGCTGTTCATCTCGTCGGATCGCGTGTCGGTCTGATCGAAGGAGACCGACGAGTCTCTGGTCGTGGACATCGTGTTCACCGAATCGAGTTCACGGCGACTGCGTCTGTTCAGACCGCGCCGCACCCCTCTGGGGCGAACAAAAACCGCTCTGTCGGTCAGCGGAGCTCGTGGCGTTCGTCTGCAAAGCCGACCGTGACGAGGTACTCGAGGAACTCGTCGAACCGTTCCACATCGCTGGGCGTGTCCGTCGCAAGATGACGCGCCCACTCGATGGCCCACTGGAAGGCGGGATCCGTCCCGCCCTTGCCGTGAATGTACCACCACCGGGCCGCCTTGAGAACCACTATGGGATTCGTCGGCGGCTGCTCACCGGCGAGCCCACGGGTGATCGATTCGATTTCGTCGGGGACGTCGGCGGAATCGACCTCCGCTGATTGCGTGTTGTCGATATCGACCGGGATCTCGTCGATCGAGACGTTGTCAGGACGCTGTTGTTGACTCACTGGAAGTCACCTCTGAGGGCTCTCGAAGGAGCCCTCGCCCTTTCTGGGGGCACGAAAAACAGGTCTCGAAGTCACACCGGCGGGATGTAGACGCTCTGCTCGCCGGCGATAAATCTGAAGCAGGTCATAGTTATATAATCTATATTTGACATATTTTAACAACCCTGCTGTATACAGAGGCTGAGTTCAGCATAGGTGACCCATTTGCTTCAGCCATTTCGATCTGAATCATCAATCCACCAGCCGTGCGATTATTACGCTGTAGATTGCCGTTTCCGAGCGACGCGCCAGAGTACCAAACCGAGAACGACTGCAACACCATATCCGAGGAAAATTGCGGGGTCGCGCCCGTTTACCAGCACATCGTAGAGAACGAGGAATCCACCGAGGACGCTGCCCGTAATCAGCCATAGAAGTTGACTCCCCTCAGTGTTCGCTTTGAGCTCTAGCCCGGTCAGAAGCCGAATCCCCACCATTATCCCGAACAGTAGTGCCGCCGTGAGTATCGGCAGTCCGATCGCGGTGAGTGCCGATGCTTCGATCATCTCTGAGGACGTGATGATAAGTGACCATCCAAACAGACCGATGGCGAACCAGACAACACTCCTCCACAGTTCCTCGGTGACGATTTGCCGTCTGTCAGTGCTCATGTTAATAATACTACTATTGGTGGATGCATAACCCTTTGCCCTGTCTGAAACAGCAGATTCGACTGACCGACTCGCGCGTTGTATTCAGCACGCGACTGCTGTCAGTTACTAATAATCTCACGAGCGACTGGCCCGAATCTGTGTTCGTCAAATCACTCAACTACTGGCTGAACTGGCATTCGTTCGAGACGCCGATGACACGGAATACAGAGTGTCAGTAGATTACTCGGAATATCTGCATCGTCGACTGACCGATTTGGATCGTTGTAGAACCGTCGTCGTGGAATCCGATGATGCACATGGAGATCACGCCCGAATTGGTCTCGGTGTGTTTCGCGGTCCATCCCACACCGGAGACAAGAGTCGTTGTCACGGGCGACGATCTTTTCGCGAATCTGTGGCCAGTCCGAACCAAACGGAATCGTGTCGGTATCTGATTGGCGATAGTTCTCTAGATAGTCCGGATCAGCCGCCTGCAATGCTGTTCGCCACGTACCGAATACGCGCTGATACGGCTGGGTGGTGAACTCCCCGTGTTCAAGCATCTCACTCGTTGTCGGCGGGTGCCCCAACTCTTCTGCGAGGTCTCGCAATTCGGTCAACAAATCCTCCCGCGGAATTCGCCACCGATCGTTCGGCTCGAAGCCAGCGGCTGTCAGGGCTTCGTTCCAGGAACTGAACCGCTTCTGGTAGATCGATCCGCTCCATTTTCCCTGATCTCGCATCTCACCCTTACGGGGAACGTGTCCCAACTCTTCGTTGAGTCTCTTGAGTTCAGCTATCAGATCTTCCTCGCTCACACCCCACGTAGAGTGGATTCCCAGACCGGCTTGCTCAAGAGCTTGATTCCACGTTCCGAATACTCGCTTGTATGGAGCCGCTGTGTATGGGCCATCTTGGTCCATCTCATCCGATGTCGGTGCTCTACCCAGATCCTCAGCAAACTCCTGTAGGGCAGTAATAAGCGTCTCTTCAGAGAGATTGATTTCAACGCTCGGTTCAAGACCAGCCGCCTGTAGCGCCGAATTCCACCCGCCGAATCGCTTGCAGTATGTTTTCACCGAATACTCGCCGTGCTGTCTGTAGATTCGCTCTGATGGGGCCTCACCGACACCTTCGGCAACCGTTTTGAGGTCCGCAAGGAGATTCTCTTCTGGGGTTGGTGGTCGCCCGTCGGGTTCGTTTGTACCTGTCTTCAGGCCAGCAGTCTTGAGTGCCTCATTCCACGATCCGAACCGGGTTGCGTAGGTCCGTGCAGCATGAGGCCCCGAGTCGTTCATTTCATCCTGCGACGGGGGACGCCCGAGTTCCGCAGCGAACTCTTGGAGGCGGTTGAGAAGGTCTTCGTCTGGGTACAGTTTCTTGCCCATAATTTGAATGTGAGTGAATCACTCAGTTTGGTCCCCGCTTGGTATTTGAATGTCAGTGCTGGCGCTGGAGCTCAGCTCGAGGGACATGATTGGGTTCGCGAGGCCGCTGCTGGCTGCCCCGCACCCATTCAGGGGCCCGAAAAACCGAGGCACAGTCTGTTAACCAACAAATGGAGAACTCACACCGAATATGTTGGTTAAGAACAGAGCTTACTCTTCGCCCCCACGCAGCTCTTCAGCCTTCCACTTGAGCCGGCGCAGAATCTGCGTTCGATTCTGGTGGGCGTTCTCGTAGGCAACACACTCCTGGAGGGTTTCCATATCCGGAATCGTCGCGATCCCTGCCTTGATCAGGCGCGTGTTCGGTGCCTCAAGCCGCTTTTCAGGCGGAAATTCGTCTGACGCCTCTGAGTCGTCTGTAGAAGTACCCATAACGGATGCCTCCACCTATTGAGGGCACGAGCAACAGCAGAGAATTGAAGCAGTAGATCTTGGGAAGGTGCACCCACTGAGAATGAGACCATCAAAATAGAGGCCTTCACGACAGGATTCGAGCTGTCTCGAAGCCCAATCAGGCTTCCGAGGATTCGAGCAAAACGAGGTTCTGAACAGGGTATGGGTTATTCTCGCCGGCGAACTCGTCCTCAGGGACGTAATGCCAGAGATGGCCGTCTACCTGGTAGAGAAACGACTCGCCGCCTTCTGCTTCAACTCGTACTCGCTTCCCGACATTATCGTCTTCTTCCCAGCCGATCACGGTCAACGGCTCGACGGGCCATTCAAAGAATTTGACCGAGTCACCACGCTCCAACTCTTCAAAAGTCTCTATATCCCCCTGCTGTGGCTCTCGCGCGTCGAGAGTCGGATTATGCTCAATAGACATGGTCTCTGGGTACGCCCCTACTCACTTAATACTGTCAGCAGTGGATTCCAGCCGCTAGAACGGGAGCACGCCTGGCGAATTTTCTCTCCGACTGCTCTTAGCCCATCGCCTCTTGGAACCGCTCACGCAGCGCGTCCTCGCGTTCTTCGAACTGCTCGACTTTCTCCTGCAGGTCGTCGCTGACGCGCTCGATGCTCGCCAGCGCTCGTTCGCCGGCCAGCGAGGACTGTGACCCGTCGTCACCGTCCGCCTCTAGCTGCTGCTCGTACGCCTGCTCGACGCGCTCGATTGTACCTTCCGGGTTGAACAGAATGTCGTTGGCGATCCGAACGTATTGATCGAGGGATGCCCCCTCTTTCCCCTGGAAGAAGTGGGTGAGAGCGTACGTCGCGCCGGAATGCAGCGTCCACATATCGATCTCGAAGGGGGACGCCGCATTGGCTTCTGCATCGCCGGCGGCACGCTCGGCCAGGTAGTCCGGGAAGCCCAGCAGGGTGTAGAACTCCGTGACGGTGAACGGGAGCTCCGAGAAGTCGAGGTCGATATCCTGAGCGTCTCGGATGAACTCGAAGAGGTCGTCGGCGACGAGTTCGACCTGTGCGAGGAGTTCCTCCCACCAGGTGCGGAAGTTCCGTACGTCGCCGACGTGTTTGATGACCTCCTTGTCGGTGAGCGAGCGCATCGTGTTCGAGCAGTAGCCATCCTGGGCGAACCCCTCCACGTAGACGGCGTGCTCGCCGAAGAAGTCGTAGCCCGACGTGACGCCCATCGTAATCGGGTCCGACCGACCGGGGAGGCGCACCTCGAGGCCATCGAACATGATGTCCATGTGGACCTCGCCACCGCCCCGGTAGCGTCGAATCTGGCCGAACATCACCTCGCCCAGCGGCGTCCCGTCGATGGTCTCCTCGCGGAGGACCTCCTCCAGTGGCCCGTACACGTCGACAGGGTTGATGATCGAGTAGCTGTCAGTGGGAACGTGGAACAAGGGGTCCGTCTCCGCATCCTCATTTCGGGCCTGCTCCCGAGCTCGACTCGGCTCGACAAGCGCGTTGAACCGCTCCGTTTCGACCCACTCGTCGGTGTACGGATTCTGGTACGCCACGGTCGTCTCGACGGCCTGCGGAAGATCACGAACCGCCTCGGCGAAGGTCACGGGTTCTGCATCTCCATGCCGCTCTCGGTACCACTCGGGTAGTTCGGTGTCGGTACGTCCATCGACGCCAGCGAAGATGGTTCTGGACTCTGGATCTTTCATCTCAGTCACCTCACTTCAGGAATCCTCGTCGACGTGCGACTGCATCGTCTCGCGCCCTGCGCCCCTCTCCCGGGCGCAAAAACAACACTCACGAACTCCCATTCGACCTGGAGAGTGTCCTCACATCCTCAGCTGTCTCCGTCGGTGCGCTCCTGTCGGTCGTTGTACCGCTCTATTTCACGCCCGATTTTCTCGAGCGCCTCGACACCACGTTCGACGAGCTGGTGGGTGGCTCGCGCCAGTCGAAGCGTCTCCATCAGTGCTCCCCCTCTGGGGCTCGATGAGGTTGTTGCTCTCCTCTGCGAGTTCCTGGATCACCCGTTCTACGTCAGCCTCCTCGGTAACCACCCGATGTGCGAGCGGGGCTGGATATGCTCGGTCACCTTGCTGCAGAGCACGACCAGCCACTCGTCGCTTCCATCCCCGAGTACGATGTAGTGGTCGCGATCAGCGCGCTGGAACACTCTTCGATCAGGGCGGGAGACGGCTCGCCAGTTCTTGGGGAGCGTCGGTGACGGCAGTCCACCGTCGGCGAGGGCGACGACGTCGTCGGTAAGGGTCGCCATCGCGATGTCGATCTCCTCGCCGGTGAGGTGCCAGCACGCCGCGGCACCGTCGCACTCCAGCTGTGAGACCACCTGATTCCGGAACGCGATGTAGTGCTCACGGGCGAACTGCTCATCGTCGTAGTAGTCGAGGAGGAGCGCGCACGCGAGCTGGGCGGGCCCGCTACCACTGTACCCCCACTCGAACCCGCTTGGACTGTGGTTGACGAGGTCCAGACTGCGCTCGAGGGAGAGTCGCCGATGCTCCGAGAGGTTCAGAACGACGGCTTGGGCGTCGACGCGGAAGCCGACGTATTCGACTGTGTCTCGGTGAGACTGACCGGGCGATGCTTCTGGAACCGAGTCCGAACTTGCTACAGGTACATTCCCGTTCATTCGTTGCTCGCGGGCGGTTCGGTGACCCCCGCACCCCTCTCAGGGGTTCAACAAACAGGACGGCGTAGCGTTCGGCAACGTATTTGGCAGTTGCAACGTACTATCCACATAATTGAGGATGGCTGTACTGGACGATCTCTCGGGGTTCGAGTTCGAGGACGTGATGGAGGACGTGTTCCGGAACCTCGGCTATGAGAACGTCCGCCAGGCCGACCGCACGGCTGACGAGGGTCGCGACGTCATCATGGAGGAGGTCGTCGACGGCAGGCGGCGTGCGATCATCGTCGAGTGCAAACACACGGGGACGGTCGGGCGGCCGGTCGTCCAGAAGCTCCACTCGGCGATCGCGACGTTCGACTTCGACGGTCCCAAACGCGGAATGGTCGTCACGACCGGCCGGTTCACGAACCCTGCTCAGGAGTACGCCGACCGCCTCCAGCAGAACGACGACCCACACCCAATCGAACTGCTCGACGGCGAGGATCTCCGGGAGGTCGCCGACGAGATCGGCCTCGACCTCTACAACGGCCGCATCGAGATTCTCTGCGACGAGACCCTACGCCCGTACGACCCGACCGCCGACGTCGACGCGGCCGTCGTGGAGGCGTTCCGCGAGATCGAGAACATCGAAGCCGCCGATCTCCCAGAACCACACTCATCGGTGACGTTCCGCCCGGTGGTCGCGGTCACCGCGGACACGAACGCGGTCTTCGAGACGTCGGTGGGCGTCATCCACCGGATCAACGACCGGACCCGATTCGTCGCACACGCTGAACGCGGGCAGCCGCAGGTCGTCGATGAGGACGTCGGGACACTGGTCACCGAGAACCTTCACGCGACGGTCGACCTCGATACCGAGCAGTTCGCGGAGGTGTTCGATGACGTCGAGGAGCGACGGTTCGGGCAGACCCAAACGGAGTACAAGCAATGGGCCGTCGAGCGGCTCCAGCAGCACCACACGACGACGGTGACCTACACGGGCGACAACAACGTCACGTACAACAAGACCTGCGAGCCGAACCGCTCGGACATCTCCGTGCAGTCGATTGAGCCCATATACCTCCCCGAGGTTCGGCACACGACCGACATCCAAGCGTACACCTATCCCTACGAGTACTACGCGGCAGGCCCGTCACGAGTGACCGCCGAGGACGGCATCCACCGCTGCGTCCATTGTGACACGAGCGGCGGCGACGAGACGTACACCTACTGTCCGAACTGCGGGGCCATCGCCTGCTCCAGCCACATCAAAACGGAGCGGCTGGAAGGCGAGCCGATCTGTACGGGCTGTGCGAGGACGGAACGGTTCGCGTTGAAGACGAAGTACTTCTACGACGAGGAGAACCTCGAAGCGTTCCGCGAGGAGTACGCCGAGATGCCGCTTCACGAGAAGGCGATGGAGAACAAGTGGCTGGCCGGGGGAAGCGTTGTCGCGGCGCTGCTGGTCGTCGTCGGCCTACTCGTCATCGGCGGCATCATCTGAGCGGGCTAAGCGTTCACGCCGGCTCAGCGACCAGCTCTTCGAGCGCGGGCTCAAGCGGGCCGTGGAACTGCCAGCTGGCCCGCTCGAAGGCGTCCTCGGTCGGACCATCCCACCGGGGGAACGCGGAATGACCACTCACTTTGACGGTCCACTCGGACGGCTCCTCGAACGGATTCCGGGTCGGGAGTTCAACGACGTAGAGGTACTCTTCGTCGCCGTGGATGCCGTCGGCTGGGTTCTCGACGCCGTGTCCGAGCAGGAACATCGGCTGGTCGAGGTGCTCTATATTGTCCGGGTCGAGGAGATCCGAGGGTTGGTCAGCGTGGATGCTCCGATCACGCCCTTCGTCCACGTAGAGGGTCATCGTCGAGAGCGTGTCGAGGAACAGGAACTGGGCAGCGGCGTATGCAGGCCCGCGCTCTGTTCCTGTCTCGTCGAGCAACTCCTTCAGCTGGACAAGGTCACGGAGGACGCTGTCGGGATAGCCATCCGAGTGGCGGTAGATTTGTGCGATGCGGTCGGTATCGGACTGTTCGTCTGCGGGCTCGCTCCGTTGGATGAATCGGAGTTAACTTCGTGTCGACATCGATCACCGCCGGCGCGTGTGCGCCGGCACCCATCGCCGGCGCAGAAACAACTTCTCCTGAATCGAGTGGAGTCGCTGGAATCTCGCCGAATGGCTGTCACTGGACAACTTAAACCCGGTTAAAAATGGATTCCGAAATTCGCAAGATGGCAGTCGGGCGGGGTCCTTGCTCGGAAACTGATACTGTTCCAGCCCAAAGGTATGCGTATGTCATCGGAGTCCGAGAGGAGCTCACCGCTCCCCGATCCGGATGAGATTGCCAGGCGGGCCGAACGGCAGCGTAGTCTGTACGAGGAAGCCGCCGAGAATCCAGACCGGGTGGTGCCAGCGATGTTCATTGAGGACTGCGCCCGGTGCGAAACGCTCGCCGACAAGCGGCGTCGTGAGGGCTTCTATAAACACTTCTATCGGACACTCCCTGACCGAGAGACGGCGGAGCTGTCCAGCGACGATCTCCCCGAGGAGATTCAGTCTGCTGCGCCCGTCCATCGTGCAATCGATGATACAACTCTCGAGGATGAGAGCGCCGACGTGGCTTCCGTCTCGGAGCTGTGGGAGCAGATCGGTACTGGTGAGCACCCGGGCAAGCTGTGTCAAGCTCCGCTGGTCCACTACATCGACCGTGAGGACTGCTATATCCACGCAGAGCCAACGCGGGTCGGCTTCAGCTATGGTCTCCCTGTGTTCGTGTACAAACGCCGGCAATCGGACAACCACTACGGAGTCTTCTTCTCGAGTGAGAAGGCGTATCTGTGGCTCTGTGGGTGGATTCTTCACGCAAACGGATTCTTCGACCCGAAAGAGTTCATCCCATCACTCTATTTCTTGAAGGCCTCGGACCCATCCACAGTTGCTCCTGAGCTGGTGTCCAAAACAGAAGATCTCGTGTTTCGTAACGGATTCCCCGGCGTAGACGCGCCCGAAATCACAGACCTGCCGGACGGGGTCAATCTGTACCAATTCCCGTACAGCAAGGACACGTATGCGGATCAGTTTGCTCGATGGCGCCGCCTCTACTTCAGCGAGCGAACCCCTCGTGGATGTGGAGACTGCGACGTGTGTCGGGCGTAAATTCACCACCCTAACGCGTGCTCTACGCTAGGTGCGACACCTCTGATGGTTCTTCGACGTCGTCGAACTCGCCGCGCTCGACAGGCTCCCAGTCCTCATCCGGTTCTGGACTCCACCAGTCGACCTCGTAGGCGCCCGGTGCGCCGAGGATCTTCACGCGCGCCGACCCATCAGGCAGGTCGCGGCGCAGTTTCTCGTCGACGTGGAGGTTCCAGGTCGTGGTAGAATCGAAGCAGGCGAGCACGGCCTCCTCGTAGCCGCGCGTCTCTCGGGATTCTTGGAGTTCGACCTGGGTGTTGCAGTTCTTGCAGAACACCCCTTCGAAGGGGATGTGAGTGAAGACCTCCTGCCCGCAGACGGGACACCAGAGGAACTCGAACAGTGCCTCACTGTGTCGGTCAAGTACTTCGAGACTCATTGGTTGACTCACCCGGTCGTACCGGGCCACCACATCGTGCCCGGCCGAAAAACAGCGCCCACCGCTAACTCACTCACCGTTCGGCGCCGTAGACGATGCGTGAGGGGGCTTCGTACCCACAATCGGGGCAGTCATACCACCGCTGGACTTTCGCCCCGTCTGCCGCCTTCTCGCCGACGCGAACGTTGTCGTTCGGACACTCCGGGCAGTTGAGGTCCGGTGCGGGCCGCTCCCGGAGCTCGTCACGGAACGATGTCGCATCCTTCGTCTCGTATCCCCGCGACCAGACCGGGTAGCCGTCGACGAGAATCACCCCGCGCCACTTGTACCGGTAGGAGTCCGGCGCACGATGCAGCACGGCTCGCGCACCGGTCTCGGTGTTCCGATACGCGAGTGTCGGCGAGCGGCTCTCGCGTCGCCAATTGGTGATGGGAGGCATTATCAGAAGTGGACGTCAGCGGGTACGATCCAGAGCTCTTCACTCTCCTCGAGGAGTCGGTCCAGTTGTCCACGGTGGCGAATGCCGGTTCCGTGTTCGGTGTACAGGAAGATCGTCGGGCCGTCGTACGCACCGACCTGGTGGAAGGCGTGCCGGGCGAGGTCCTCGTCGCGCATGATCTCCTCGTCGGAGAGCTCCTCGATGGCCTCTTTCACCCGATCGAGATTACGCTCGAATTCCTCCTTCGTCGCCTCCCAGCCACGCTCGAGCAGGTCTTCGCCGTCATCGGAGTCGATGGGGGCTACAGTCGGCAACTCTCCCCATCGCGACTTCCCCGCAACGGACGTGTCCTCCTCGTCGAAGGTCACGTAGTAATCGAAGACGGCGCCGGCGTGTGGGTCCGCGCCGACCAGGCGGTCGAACACCGACTTTCCGGTGGACAGCGCGTCGTCGTGCGTCGATGCCTCTACCAGTGCGTAAATCACCATATGCATCTCGAACACCTCGAAACGCCGACGCACCGGGGGTCGTTGCTCGCTCCAGCTGCGCCGGCACCCATCGCCGGCGCTCGAAAAACCTGCTCGTGACCGCGGATTCTCAGGCCTCGTCCGCTCGTTCGACAGTGATAGTCAGGTCGCCCGATTCGTAGTCTGCCTCGAAGTCGACCGCGAACGCGTTTGACTCGTAGGCGGCGTGGTAAGCACGGTGGCGTGCGAGCGAGCCAGTTGCCTTGAAGTGGAAGAATGCGGCCGCCGTGTAGGGCTTGCTCTGGGTTTCGACCTGCGACTCGACGGATGCGGGGAGCGCGATTTGGGGCGTCTCCGTGTCGATACTCGCAGCGAACTCCTTCGCTTCCTCGATGGTTGCTTGCGAATGTGCCGGTGTCTCGCCGGTGAGAACGTTCACCGGGGTTTCTGTCTCGTCGGTGAACAGGACGTCTTCGAAGGTGTGTGTTCCGAGGATCGCTTCGGGATCCAACTCGCAGTCGTGAAACGGGTCGTCCTCTGAAGTCATCGAATCACGAGCCTACGGCGGGGCTCACCCATTCCGACCCTGAAAAACAGCAGTTGCCACGAAGCAGATCGACCTAGGAGTGGTTCAGACTCGCCTTCTCGAAGGGTGACTCTCCGGTCGGAATGAGCAGCTCCTGCCGGTCTCCAACTCGCTCGGCCAGCTTCCGTTTCAGGTACTGTCTCGCCGTCGACGCGTGAAGACGCCCTTGTCGAGCATATCGCCGACGACGTCTTTGAGGGCCGCGAACTGGCCCTGCAGGTGGCCGTCGCCGACCGGCTCGCCGTCGTACCAGCGCACCGTCGCGAGCGCGCCGTTCCCGACTGTCTCTCCCTGTTCGACCGTCTCCGAGTCGTACTGGAGCCCGAACCACAGCGTCCGATAGGCGGTCACCTCGAACGTCGTCGACACCACGAAGAACGCCTCGTGGTGGAGGTAGTCGAGATGGTCAGCGACGATCTCGTCGAGGGTGAGCCCGGTGGCACGAGGCTTCGGTTCGACGACCGTCGACGGTCGATCCTCGCCAGCGAGGTAGCCGTCGACGGCTTCTGCCTCGAGGCCATCGGCAAGCTCTGCGAGGAGCTGTTTCGCCCACTTGGAGTCGGTGTCGTCGCCACCGAACGGCGACTCAGCCGAGATTCGGTGCTTGAGCTTCAGGTTCGCTGCGCCCCAATGGCTGTAGTGGAGCGTGTACTGTCCGTCTGTGCGTTCGTACGCAACGAGTGCGCGGTGTCCCATCGAGCAATCACCTCACGGGGCGACTGCGACTGGATCGCCCCGCACCCCTCCCGGGGGACGAACAACGCTACTCGTCGATCGGGTCGGGGGAACTGAGGTCCGCGTGGAGGACTTCGCCGTCGCGAACGACGTACCGCTTGGCCAGGACTGGGAAGCGGCACTTGGTGAACCCCGCCGTCTGGATATCGAACTCTTCGTTGGCTTCGAGGTGGTCGGCGAGTTCTCGCAGGAACTCGTGGGTCACGATCCCGCCCTCGTAGTCCGGGAGGCCGTTTTCCCGCGCCTCGTACACCTCGAAGTCGTCGTACCCCCAGATGGTGAGCTCTCCGTCTTCGGTCACCTCCCAGTCGAGCGTCCCGAAGCAGTAGCTCTCACAGAGTTCGCGGACTGCCTGCGGATCCGATACGATCGCGCCGGTCGACGTTGTCGCAGCTTGGAGTGTCGCCATGTCTGGACTTCACGGGGTCGCCCCCGCACCCCTGTCGGGGGCGATAAACCGACGCGAGAGGTGCCTCCCTGGGCGTGGCCGGCGACTCCAGTTAGGAATCTGCATGGGCGTCCGCCCCGGCTCCGTCGCCCGGCCGCGTGAGAAGGCTCACCTCCTCCAGGAGATCTCTCGCGGTCTCGACTCGCTCTCGATCCGCGTCGTCCAATCGGTCGACGTCGAGTCGGTTGAGATTGCTGAGTATACGATGCATCCGGTAGCCCTGTTTGAACTCTTGCTCCATCGGAAGCGCCTCACCGCTCGCCGGCGCGGAAAGACTCCCTATCGAGACTGGCGTCGGGGTTGCAGGAGCTCGCTGCCTTAACCAACGAACCTCGACGCTACTCGCAGGGTGTTGGTTAATCGACGCCCAGCACTGGCGCTACTCGAGACTGGGTCCGTAGCGAGCCGAGCCACACACCCGACACTCCCAGATCGGTTGTCCGGTCCACGCCTCATCCGGGACCGACTCGTGGGTCTTGAACCGATGGTCGGTCGCCCGTTCACAGGTTTGACAGTCGAGTTCCTGCGTCGTCGGTACCGACGACTCTTGCCGATCAGCCCCAGCTTCGCCAGTAGATTCGGTCAGCGCTATCGCTGGAACCAGCCACACCGCGTCGTCGGCGTCGTCGAGGACCGCGTCGAGACGCGACGCGTCGCGGATGCCGTCCCCACGCTGGTCGTAGAGCCGTGTCGGGCCCTGCTCCGGATCCTCCGACGCTTCCTGCCCGTGCCACCCAGTCCGGTCACGGGCGACACTGAGAAGCCGCTCTCCCTCCTCTGACGACACCTGTAACGCGTCGGGGAGTGAGGGCCATTGCTCGGCCAGCTGGCGCGCCGGCGCCTCGTCGAGATCGTAGATGAGTGTGTAGTCGTCGACGGCCGGCTCCGCCTCGTTAGCGGAGAGAAGGTTCGCCGCGGCGCCGCCCTTCGCGACGGCGCCGTAGAACGTGGTCGACTCGACGACCAGGTGGACGATGCCGAGGCACGTCATCGACGCTGTCTCGTTCGTGCTAGTGGCGTCACTCCCGAGATGGTTAGTGAGACAGAACCGGCATTTCGTCTGGTCGTCTGGGACTGACGCCCCACACGACTTGCACTCGCCATCGGCGGCCGTCGGCGCATCAGGATAGCCACCAGCGCTCGTCGCGACGCGTTGCCGCTGGGGGGCACCCTCACACCCCTCGTCCAGCCTCGTGTCCGGAATGTGGGACGCCTCGCCGGTTGGCCGCAGTTCCTCAAAGTCGGAGTAACGACCGTTCATAGAGTAGTCTACAGAGAACATGGCTCGTCTTCGTGTTTAAATCGTAGCGTGGATAGACCGATGTGCAGTACAGACGGAGAGACAGTGATCTGTCTCAGGCGACCTGTTCCTCCAACGTATCCCGGTGTGCCCGAACAGTCGCCTTCGAGGCGTTCGCCACGTCCGCGGCCTCGGATTGCGTCAACCATCGGCCCTCCTCGCGACCGGCCTTGTAGAGGCAGGCCGCGGCGAACCCGGCCGGATGGACGCCCGTCGTGAGGCCGTGCTCCTCGGCCTGTTCCGCGAGGGTCCGGGCCCGCTGTCGGATTTCGTCCGGACACTCGAGGTCCGAGGCGAGGCGCGGCACGAACATACTGGGGGAGACGGGCTCAGCGGGGAGGCCCAGCTCTTCGTTCAGCGTTTTGTACGCGTTCGTGACCCGTGACTCCGCCACGCGGGCCATCTCGCTGACGTCGTCCACTAACCGCGAGAGGCCGTTGCACCGGCAGGCTCCGTAGACGCTGGCCGCGGCAATGGCCTCGATGGATCTGCCACGAAGCAGATCCTCGTTCTGGGCGCTTCGGAAGAGCTGACACGCCTGGTCGCGGACCGAATCGGAGAGCTCGAGCGCACTCGCCAACCGACGCACTTCGCCCAACCCGTGTGCGAGATTCCGTTCCGCTTTCGACCGCCAGCGCCCCCGGGTCTGCTCACGGCGCATCCGTGCGAGTCGCCGTCGCTTCTGCCCAGAGATCTCGTTCCCCTTCGCGTCGGTACCGCGACCGATCTCTGTCGACAGGCCGCGATCGTGGCGGGCCGCAGTGAGTGGAGCACCCGTTCGCTCGTGCTCCTCGTCGTCGTACGTACGCCACTCCGGCCCGTGATCGATACGCTGTTCGTCGATGACCAGCCCACAGTCCTCGCAGACTGTTTCGACCGCGTTCGTGGTGACCCGTCCGTCGCACTCGGGACACTGGTTCGCACTCGATTCCGTTCGGACGTCTTCGTCGAAGCCAGTTTCGTAGATGTCTCTAGTTGCCATCATTCTCACCGTGATTCGGGAACTCGCCAGTACAGCGAGCCCCTCACCCATTGAGGGTTTATAAACTCAATACAGGACCGAAGTCCGATACTGGAAGGGCAAAATCCACCTTAACCGTTCACTGGAAACCCGGTCACTGACAAGAGACACGACAGAGGTTTACGATGGGAATGGACAGAAAGCATTCTTTCAAGACGATAGTTCAGACCGACATAGCTGACCCGCTCAAGAATCAATAACTCAATCACTGAGCTCTCGGGAACGCATTAAATTGATCATATCTTCGTGAAGCGATTCCCCGTCAACTTCAACCTCAGGTGACGAAAGGGGACCAGTGCTGAAATCGACTTGGTCCTCATTAATGTAGAACCCACCGACAGCTAAGTGCTGATTTCCGCCCTGACTCTCTATCGAGAGGTATCCACGGATATCAGTATGACTGTTGAACACGTCGTCGTCAACTCCCTCTGTTAAAGACTTCTCTGCACCATCCCATTCCGCGTTATAGGTGCGGTGAGCCATAGCTACTCCACTTTTTGAGTAGTCAATTTCATCATCGTGAGCAACGAACGTCTTTCCCCACTTCTTTCCCGCTCTCATATCCTGCCATAGTCCACCTGAGTATCGAAGATCGTTACACCCCAACTCTAGCAGCAAACTTTCATACGAACTTACGATATGGCCGATTGCGTGAGCCGGGACCAAATTCTCTGACTCACTACTACCTCCTTTCACCGTCTGGTTCTCTACTGTAGTGTTCTTCTTAGTATAGTCTGCGTCCACTCTAGGACTGAGAATAGGGACGTTGATTTTGAATAAACTCATATCGATGTTGTTCGTGTTGCTCAGCTCGTAATCCGTTTCACTCGATACCTTCCCCAGTGATGCATCGATCGTCCAGGAACCTTCCCAGTCACCGGTCAATTCCTGTTCAAAGAAAACAGCCCCCGGTCGTTCCACCTCCCCTTCAGATTCCTCCCTTATCTCCTCTGTAACCTCCTCTTTGTGGTAAACCCGGGTAGTGTACTCACCTTCCTCGTCAGGGGAACTCCCCGAATCTTGCAACGACTCAAACTTCGTGAACCCCCGGTCCTTCAACTCCTCCTCGAAATGCCTGACGGACTGCCTGAAACTACCGGACTGTGTTGAGGCAACCGCAGACCCAGCACCGGTGAGAGATAGAGTAGCCGCGCAGCCGAGACCTTTCAAGACAGATCTTCGGGTTGTCATCTATACTTATCAGTTCCATATCGAGACCTATTAGCGCTCGGTCACCAAAGTGAAAGTGAAATAACCAGACCTACGCCTCGCAGAACACTGGAGAGATAATTAGATGACCTCTATGAACTGGGTGTCTGCGTCCACCGTATCCGTCGTATCCTGACTCGCTGCATAGATCGCTTTCAGTCGTTTGCTGTCCAGAATCTTGATGCCTTTCTCCTTGAACTCCTCTACTACCTCGTCATTGAGTTCCTCTGGTGTCTGAGGTGTTGCGACACAGGGAACCGTTTGCAAAGGCTCGATCAATCCGATGTCCGTGGGGATGAGATAGTCGTCGAGCACGGAGCTGATTGCTTCAGTCCGATCCAGGATTTGCTCTTTCGAAGAGATATCTTGGTTAGTACACTCGATGAAGAGGATCTGTGTGTTCTCAGGATGGTAAGCGATTACGTCGATCTCTTGGTAGGGTGCCCCAGGGACGTCTTCGGAGAAACTGGGGATAACGAACGAATCATCCCCGTACCACTGGACAAGCCAGCCTGCCGTACTCAAGGCGTTCACCACCGCTACCTCGAAGTAATCGGCGTTGTGTCCCTCCAGATATCCCTCTAAGTTGTTGTCTTGGTCGAACGCCTGCATAATCTCGTAGCGAGGGTTCTCTGGGACTACATCGCCCGTGTTGTGTTCGACCATATTGACCATCTCATCCTCAAGATACAGGACCGCGTAGAGCTCATCGATATCCTCTAAGTCCAGCTCCTCGGTGTACCGTGACCGGCCATCTTCCATCGACTCCAACTGTTCCTCATCGAACTCAATTTGCCAACCCTTGTGTTCGTCGTGCGGCTTCTGAGGAAGCACACTGACGAATAAGTCCTCGAACAGGCTTGTAGGGGAAACAACCTCAAGCGTATCTGAGTCATCGATGCTGAACTCCATCCCTGAATCAGCGAACAACAGGATAGCCGGACTTTCACGGTCCGACCGGAAGATGTAGTCGAAGTAGTAGCCTTCGCAGCGTCCAAGATCATAGTACGGTTCTTCTGCTTGCATCAACTGATCATCTAACTCGTCGATTACCTCGGAATACCCGTCCTCAATGTCCTCTGGGATGTCGATACTGACAGCTGCGTTGACCTCCATCCGGGGACGGGTTTCTCGGACACGGCCCTCCCGCACACCATCTTGGAAATAATTGCTGGGGTTATGTCGGCGGAGCTCGCTTTCGATCTCAGCTGTTCCCTCGTCCGTGGGAATCTCCCCGTTGATTATCTGCTCCAGCAGATCGAAGGGAGAGGTGGAGGTAACCTTGTAGATCGAAAGAGCTCCCTCACAGTACAGGACTTCCGTACTCTCCTCGCCAGGTTCTCGGGAAAACTCGAGTTCTCCATTCGGGATTTGCACTCCGTCGACTTCGACACTTGAGAACGTGAGAGTGGCTGACTGCCAGATATCACCGAAGTGTTCCCGGTACCACTGTAGATCGTCGAGATCCTCGATGTACGGCATTGGTGAATCGTACTCGCTCATCCAGTGTCATAAACGCCCAGCAAACAGCGTTAGAACCGAAGGACTCCGACCACTTACAGCCCAAAGCTTATACAAGATTACGTGAAATCCTGCTGGTAAGACAAGAAGAGATGTCGGGGAGTCTACTTGGCGATCTCTGGCAAACAGGGAAGTTCGCCGTCGGATACTACCGGGGAGACAAAGGCACCCTTATTTCACGAGGTATCGACGAAGTATCACCGCTCCTGTTCCTTCTCGTAGCAGCTCTAACCGTCGGCCACTACTACGGAGTCGTCCCAGCAGCTGATGTTCTCCGCGTACTCGGCATTACTGCCTTGATCGGAGCAGTCGATCTTGCTCTGATACTAGACTTCTCCATCCTCCTTGACCTCCTGATCGGGGATATTTTCGGCTTAGCCGGATTGAGAAACCTGCTGACCGGGCTTGCAGTCTTCGGACTCGGTGGCCCAGTCGTGAACTACTTCAAAGCCATCCGGAACCAGTAACCGGAAGATTCTCGTTTTCTCACCCGATCCAAACGGTCTCATACATCTCGATATGAGGCCGGTTCAAGAGTACCCCATTTCTGAACTCTGTCTTCATATGGCCATGAAAGCCGTCTCATCCAGTCTATTGTATGGGAGAACAGTTCCTCAGCGGCTATTTGGCCTTCTGTTCTTTTTACAATCCAGACTAACTGCGGGAAAACACCTTGATAATCCATCGTATCAAGACGTCCTCTGCGCCAAGCAGTCAGGACATGTTCCAAGGCATCCTCACCACATAAATCGACCAGGACATCCGCCAATACCACGAAACGAGTACGACCTCCACCAAGCCACCAATGCATTAAATCACGTTCCGCAATCACGTTCTCCAACAGACGAACTGCCCTCTCGGTTTCATCCCGCTCCGTAAGCACACGAGCAATCGGTGCAGTCGCAGTTGGATCATACCTCATTGAACCAATCCCCCGTTCTTCAAGCAGATCGCCTGCCGTCAGTAGTTCATCCGTTGTTAACTCATCAAAATCGCCGGGTTCGAGGGGGTCTTCTTCCGAATGCTCAGACAATAGTAGACGAACCGTGTCATCTTCATCAATCTCTTCCTCATCCTGTTCCTCGTAATCTCCAGAGCCATCACTCTCATCAAGATCTTCTGGAATCTCTACGCCATGCTTAGAGGCTAAGTCCCGAAGATGCTGTTCCTCTTCATCACTAATTCCATCTCGAACATAGTCTCCTCGATTCAATGCATAAAGTGCCTTCACAACCACATGATCCCAGCCAAATTCATCTGCAACCTCAGCAGCCTTAGAGAAGAATGGAAGCGACCTATTCGAATGCTGACTGCTGCGAATCTTGGTTTCCTTGACGTAAACCATACTCTCTAATTCATCGGCTGTCAAACCCTCTGTATTCCGTAAACGCCAGTCCCACAACTTACGTATCGTCGTATTATGCCTGGCACGCTCCTCCGCAGTGTGATAATCAATAGCTCCGTCATTGAGAAGAGACTTCAAGAACTTCCCCTCGAAGTGGTGTGTCTCCTTTCCGTCCGTCAGCTCATGAAGCAGATTCGCCCAGTTGACTAACTGTATAGCGGTACCGAGGTGACGATCCCAGTCGCCATCAGCAATATCTTCAAGCCCGTTCCAAAGATCACTGAGAAACATATCCTTCCGGTATCCGTATCTGAAGCAGTGGTCTACCGCTTTTTTAGCGTATTTCTCAGCGTGCTCATCATAGCCAGCTCTGGCTGCTCTGACAGCCAAATCCATAATCTCTTCAGATGGCGGCATTTCCTCCGGAGGACGTTTCAGAATTTCCTCGTAACGCTGTTCAAAACCCTCAGGCAGTGCTTCATCAGGAAACAGGTCTCCCCGAGTTTCATCCAAGGTTCGGGAAATCTGCTTCACCAACCGGTCTTCAGAATCAAGATTATCTGCTATCTGTAGAACTTGCCTGCTCAGACCCTCCGATCCTTGATCAACCACCTCGTTGAATGTATCGAACACTGATGAGACCGCCTGGCTATACCTCCAGCTATCCATATACTGGGTTCTCACATCCTCGATAGAACCATCCTCAAGAATCTCCTGTAAATACTCCAGGGTCGCATCAACCCAGCGTTCAGTTTCGGTTGGTGAAGCTCGTGTCGATGTAGCGCCCATCAAAGCCATCAACTTCTGAATCCGCACCTGCTCTGTGGACATATCCTCAACAGTATCAATCAGCTCATCTGGGGACTTTCCTAAGCCGGCAAGTATTGAACCCGTATAGTAGACATCATAGAACTCGGCCCCTCCATCACCCGGCTCATCAATAGGTTCACTCAACTCCAGACCATCTATCCTCTGGGAAATTTCGTCCTCAGGTCTTCCACATTTGAGTAGCGTGTGTAGAGCTGCTAAAGATAGAGAAGAACAGTCTGGTGCATTCTCTCGAAGACCTTCGTGCCAAGACTCCGGCAGATCATCGACTAAGCTCTCACACGCTTCCAGTGCTAATCCCGGATTTTCAAACAGCCAATCCGGTGGGTCAGGCTGAACATCAAGGAGACCAAGGTTCTTTTCAACAGCAGCAAGCACCTCTCGGGGGAAGTGTTCTTCTGTGTCCTTGCGTACAATATCTGCCGACAACTCCCAAAATTGATCCTGTTCTAAAACCTTCGCTGCAACCTCGAAGTACGCATTCGGGTCCCAACTGGGCTGATCAACACTTCGGTAATCTTCCTCCCAGGACGCAAGCCAGTCCTTATCCAACTCATCTTCCCAGGCCTGTGATATGACCTGCATAGCTTGAAGCGCCTCCTCACTACCACCATCAAAATCCCGGACCTGGTTAACCAAACGAAGAGCCTTCTCACGATCACCGCGAGAAATATAATAAGTAAGCCGCAAGCGATCATCTATATAAGTTTCAAGCATGTTCCGGGATACGCCTCCGAGAACGATGCAGTCAACTGCCGTCGTATAGTCTCCATCCTGTAACGCGGCATCAAATGCCAGCTCCAAAGTCTCAGACATCAAATCAAGGTGGACGCCGTCTTGCCACCAGCCAAGGACATAATCCAGGTCGGCTAACTCTTTGAGAGCACTACGACCTGGTCCCTTCTCCGCGTGGTATCGAAGGCTCTCTAAATTCGTAGGGAAGAACGTAGACTGGTTGAACAGGTAGTAGTATAATCGCTCATGTCCATTCTCAATTTCCTCTTCATCAAGTTGACCCTCTGTAAACGCCCGGAAGCTGTCATGGAAAATACGGAACCGGCCATCCGGCAAGGGATCTAAAATATGGGCAAGGGGAGCCTCATCAAGCGAGATGCTCTCCTGAACATACGGCAAGTCAACCACTGCATCAACTATACCCTCATGCAAGCCTGTCGGATTTAACGCAACCAGGGTCGTCGCATCACGCTCATATGGCTCCAAAGGCTCCCAGATTGTTTTATAATACTGCTCAAGCTCTCCATCCACATGAGACGCCTCCTCCAAAGCAGATTCTATACCAGCCTGAACATCCTCTTCATGCAATTCTGCCTTACGGACGAGATGAGCGAGAATCACCGGAAGGCCGCCTGAAACATCCTCCATCTCGCCAATAAGTCCACCACCAGGCGACACTTCATTTCTCTTCAGATACTCCTGGATCTCCTCAGGAGTCCACGGAGGTACATCAATTTGAGTATCTACGTTCAAAGTCGCACGCGTTTCCGGGGACAGAGGACGACTCACCATTAAAAGACCTAATGGGTCCGGGAATTCCAGCTTCCCAATCTCCTCTAATACAGTTCCTTCAGCAGGTTCTGTAGCCGTTGTCCCACCAAACTGCCGAAGAGCATGATCCAAGCCATCAACGATAATCAGAACACGCTCATCATCCTCCTCCGCCCACTCAGCGACAATGTCGATGTATCTCTGTAAATCGTCAATCCCTGTCCATACAGGTACTGAGACATCGTCGTTGAATGCTTCTGGAAACGTGGCATGAATTTGGGCTGCAAGTTGATGACGGAACCAAGCAGGGTCACTTCTCTTCTTCTCCAACGAGTCCGCATCCTCCGGCACGTAAAGATAGAAACGTAATGTTCGCTGATTATTCGGTTCTCCCCAACTCTGATGAAGCAACTCAATACCGGTAGACTTCCCACTCCCAGGCTTGCCCTCCACTAAAACTCGGTCAACAGGATTGTCAAAGGCTTGTTCCACCTCAGTAATCCACTGAGGCCGAATAAACCCGTCTTCAACAGGGAATTTTTGAGAAAAAATAGGCGACGGACTCAGCTCTAAACGGTGGATAATCTCTTCTCGATCTAACCGTAGAACCGGTTGATTTCTGGCCCACCTCGCCAAGTTAACCGCTCTCTCAGTCAGGGTACGCGGATCATCGATTTCAGGGTTCTCTCGAAGCTCTAAACGAGGTGCAACACTCCCTAAAATTTGCTCAAAGAAGTCAGTCCGCTGGATCGATTCTATTACTCCATCTCCTTCAACATCAATTCCTGGCGCTCCCAGTATGAATTCGACCTCGGTATCATCCGTAACTACGCCTTGTCCATCTGCTAATTTTTTAGCAGGGAACTTGACCTCGTCCAGCAAAGATAGAGACCTGGATTCTTCTGTAAACTCGACCCCTGATCCTGGTTCCCGGTTGAATGAGGTCAATACTACAAAACGTGAGCCATCTCCTGAATCAAGCCGAGACTCTGCTGACTCAACCAGGTTCTCTATCCCCAATCCTCGGGAACTTGAACCCGTGAGATCGCTCGAAGACAAAGTATAGTCAATCCCATTTTTGACTTGGATACAGACAACCTCGTCATCTCGTTCAAGAATTACATCGTCGAACTTGTCTCCATCCTCAAGTTGCCATTCAATAGTTACCGCTTCCGACTCCTCAAAAAAGACGGATAGAATACAAGCTCCCGCTACAAAATCCTGAAATGTGTAACCACGGGCAGCTGCCGCTGTCCGCTTCGTACTAGCCGCTATCTCCGTAATATCCGAATCTTGGGAAGTCGTATTCTCACTTTCGTTCGACATTACCGCATCACGTACTGTCTGGTTTATGAATCACATAGGGTATTAAACTGATGTGGCTCCATCTCTGCTGGGTTTCTTCGGTTAGTTCGATGAATATTCTCAGTGAGTCCGCACTTTTTTCATTGCGTCTCTGCACAGGTCACGGAACAAAGGGCCCGCCGATCAAAATCGCTAAGATGCTTACTGAAATAGGCCCCCAATAGGAGATATCATTCGCTATTAGTAAGACCATCTAGGTGTGATTTGTCGTTGAATCGAGCGCTGATGTAGACCGTGATAATGTCTTTTTCCGCTGCTTCTTCCACGCCCTGACGAAATTCGTCGTTAGTCCGGTAGTTGTCAAAATAGAATGCCCAATATTCTCGCTCGCTGAATCCCCATACCGGCATATTCCCCTCGTATCCAGTTCGCCAAAGCAAGTACTCATCGAACAGGTTTGCTTCGTCCTCCTGAATGAGTTGGTAGAGGTCGTAGAGTGTGATAACCACTATCCGTTCGTGCTCTTCGATGTGGTCGTGGAGCTCGCCCATTCCCAATTGTTGATCGGCCCGCTCGTTACCAGAGTACAATGTGGGAAGAAATCCGTCAAGGATGACTATGCCGCCTGTATCCATCTCACCGGAGTTCTTGTTGCCGGTGAGGTTATACACCAAACCGAATTCATCGTCTAGACTGTCAAGATAGCCCATGGTGTTCTGTATTTGATTGGCAGCCTGAGTCACCTTCTGTGTAAATCGGCTCTTAATAAGCTCTACACGATTCGGAACCTTCCGAAAGATTGGATGGGATTTTACTTCGGCCACCCAATATGAATCCTCGAAAAAGAGAAGGCCATCTGCTTCTCCAGGGTTGGGATCATGGATATACTCAAACTCCTTGACGAAGTTTCGACTGGGTATCTGTTGTAGTAATTCCTGAGCTAGATCCTCAACAACACTGCCCTTCTCTCTGTTTTCTACTTCCTGTACCTGCTTGAACTGCCCAACGAACTCCTCAATACGGTACTGTGCTGTAGTCAACAACACTTCAGGAAAGGGGACAACGATCTTACGCTCCTCCGACTCCTTTACTTGGAATACAGGATTCGAAAAGAAGTCTAGTGAAGAGTTCTCCCCCGAATGTGAAAGGAACTCAAGAATATCCTGAGCTGTTTCGATTCGTTCCTGATGACGGCTTGGATCAATAGCTGGATCGTCAGGCAGAGTCCCCTCTACGAACGACTTAATTATCTCCTTTCGGCTGAGTGTAACCCTCCGATTCCACGTTTGCCGGAACTGCTTGCTCGGTTCTTCGATATTCGAGAAATCAGCATAGTCTTCCTTCGATTCGAATCGGTTCAAATCAGACAGGACCGGCTCGGGCTCCTCCAAGATCGTATCCCGAAGTAATGCTTCGAACGAGAGTAGATCAGAAATGGTAAATTCATCCTGATCGGATAGTGGCTCCTCGAGATGGCTGTATCGAAACAGTAGATACCCTTGGAAATCTTGGGGGTTAATATCCTCTGGAAGTGTAAGAAGCGACTCTTGGAACATTTCCTCGAAATCGGGAGCGGTGTCCTTTGCCCTCGACTGTTTTTGACTGGCGAACTCCCTGATTTCGGCTATACCAAGTTTCTCGTGGGTGAATTCGTCATCCGAAATACGGCTGGCAAAATATTGCCGTATGACTGGGCGGCGTTCGGTATTATATCTCCCCAGAGACGAGATGTAGCGGAGGTTCTCGGGGAAAACACCCGAACTCATTGTGTCAAGACTGTTGTGCCAGCAGAATAAATATACGTAGTTCGTGGCCCACATCGACTGGCCTACTTTTCGCGGCGGGCAACCCAACGGTCTCAGATTGAATAATTGTTGAACTACTCTTACTCACTCATGCGTAGCTGAATCGGCCGGTCGCACTCGTGATTGCTGATTCGCTCTGGCAGCCCGACCTTCCCACATACAGGACACTCCCGTAGGGGTGTCGGCGGCAGGTCCTTCCAAGCATCCATAGCAGCCGTTAACTGTGCTTGCACGATTGGCGAATCGGTCGTGCGGCGGGCTTCCCGGAGGTGAATACGAAGCCGTTCACGGGCCGTGAGTGTCGTGTCATCGGTCATAGTAGGACGGGAAGGTGGTGCCCCCGCCACCCATTGCCGGGAGCAGATAGACACCACTGGAAGCGGTTAACGAATATCGGGCTGGAGTGGAGCGAACTCCTCCCACATCGTATGGTGGCGTTGACAGAGCGTAATCAGGTTCTCAAGCCGATTCGCTCGTTCGTAGTCGAGGACGCCGTCGGCATCGATGAATACGCCAAGCCCGTAATGTGGTGGACGTTCAGGTCACGGTTCCAGCGTTCCCGGTGGGTCTCGCGGTCAATCGGACAGCCCGGCATCTGGCACTCGAAGCCGTCCCGGTCGAGCGCACGCTTGCGCTGTCTGTACCAGTTCGGTCCGTACGAAATATCTCCGTAGCCGCCCTTCCAGAACGGATGCTCTGGGCCGCTTGGCCGGCCGGGATACTCGAACCCGGCCGCTTCGATGGCGTCTTGCCAGGTCCCATACCGGCGGGCATAGGATCCAACTGAATAGCGACCAGAGTCACGCATCTCGATAGTTGATGGGACGTGGCCTAGCTCATCGACTAAGCGCTCGATCTCCCGATGGAGCTGTTCTTCACTGACACTCCATTGTTTGTGGGGTTCGAACCCTGCACGGCGCAACGCGCGATTCCAGCGGCCGAAGCATCGCTGGGCCACTTTCACCGACCACGCTCCATGCTGTTCCATCTCTTGGGCCTTCGGTGGTCGTCCGAGTTCTGCGGCGAGATTCTGAATCGCCTCGATGACATCCTCCCTTGTGGCGGTCTGCTGTGTGGTCGTCTCTAAGTCAGCTGCTCTGAGGCCCTCGTTCCACGACCCGAAATGAGTCTGGACTGCGTTGGCCGAGACACGTCCCAATTCTCGCCACTCATTTCGTGAGGGCGAATGGCCGATCTGGCTGGCGACTCGTTGTAGCTCCTCGATGATTTCTGCGTCGCTATATCCGTTCGTTCGAGGGTCAAGTCCAGCAGCTTCCAATCCCTCGTCCCAGCTCCCAAACGTTGAACGCAATGCGCCTTTTGTGAATCCAGTCTCTTCTTCGATCTCCGATTGTTTTGGAACTCGTCCCTTCTCTTCGGCTAGTCGCTGCAGTTCGTCGATGATCGTTTCAGCAGGTATCGATACCTGATGGGAACGCATATGGCCGGCAATCTCGACGTTCGTTTCGAACGATTCGCCACAGATGTCACACGTGTAGTCTCCTTCGACTTTCATGCGTAGCTCCGAGCGTTGGGCACGCCCGCACCCCTCGTGGGGTGGGACAAACACGCCCGGTCGCGCACCGTTTCCCCCGGTTTCAGGGATAAATCTCAGACCGGGTCTCGAGGTCGTGGCTGCGCGCGCAGCGAAGCGAGCACGGAGCGGAGGGTGGGGCGGTGGGGTCTGGGTCGGTCCGGCACACAGCAAAAAAAGAAGGCTGCTCCGACTGGCTATGCTTCCCACCATCGGCCGCGCTCCGGGAAGTGGATGATGCTCCACCCCGTCACGGCCACCGAGATCCGGCCCTCGTACCAGTTCGTGGCCGCTTCGTGGATGCGCACCTTCTCGCCTTCCTCGATCCACGGCGCGTCCGATGCCTTCCAGACCGTCACCTTCGTTTGCCCGCTCTCGTCCGCGATCAGCCCGACTTGCTGGATGGCCGGTGAATCACTGTCCCAGAGGGTCTTCACACGGCCTTCGATCGTGACCGTGCTGCGATCGACGTCCTCGAGGGCGTCGATGGGCACGGTGCCCCCCGGGGCCGTCTGCAACTCCTCAAACACCCGCACGACCGCACTCGTCATGTCCGTGCCGTCGACGATGGCTTCGGCCAGGCGTCGACTGATCGCCGCGCGCGACCAGCCATCCACCCGCATCGCGAGTCGGTCTGCCTCCGTGTTCACTGTCGCCAGTTCATCCTGGGAGAGCTCCGCTCGGGGATCATCTCGTTCGGGGTCGGCCATCGGGTCCACGCTCGCGGCCCGCTTCTGGAACTCCTGCCGGCGCTTCGTGCTCCCTTCAGCGGCGACCTCTTGCGTGCGCTGCTCGCGACCGTCCTGGGTTCCCAGCTCGGCCTGGGCACTGATGCGCTCCAGTTCGGCTTCCCGCGCCCGAATGCGCTCTTCCTGTTCGAGGGTGACGCCGTGAATCCGATCCTCGCTCGTGTCCGCGATCCCGTCCGGGTGGTTCGCATCCACCTTCGCCTGCGTCTCCTGCTCGACCGCCGCCTCGAACTCCGGCGTCTCGTCGACGACCGGGAAGCCGTCTTCATCGACCGCCTGACCGCCCGCTTTCTCGAATGCCTGTTCATCGACCGAAACGACCTTTCCGCTAGCGTTGTTACTAGACATTGGAATCACTTACAGGGTGATTTCCACGAAGGCGCTCACGCGCCGACTCCGCGATGCTCCAACATCGCGGTTTTCCGACGACAACGACCGACAGAACCATCTGCGCGCTCTCGCTCGCGCCTTCGCGAGCGCCCTCCCGGGCGCGAGCGAGAGCGCGCCTGCATGAGGTGACCCCAACCAGCACCGCGCGCCGACCCGCCCGGAGCGAGCGGCCAGCGCATTCCCCGTTCGCCGCGACGCAACTACGTCCGTCGCGGTCGGCTTTGCCGAGGTCCGGAGGACCCGAACGGGTGAAGCGCTGGCGCCGAGGGCACATACACTTTAGCCCGGAACGGGCGCGGGCGGTGCGGAGAGCGCCCGCATGCCCGGAATGGTCGGTCGCGAGCGACGCGGAGGGCGGAATGCGGCGAGCGGTGCGAGCCGTAAACGCTTGATACTGGAGAAGATTGAGACGTTAGCGCCTGATCAAAGTCTGTTCAGCAAACCCCGATCCCGACTTCCGTTACTCAGGTTGAAATCGATATCCCGCGTAAATTACTATCACACCGAACAGTGCTGTAACGACGGCTTCAGAAGTGATGGTTGGGGGCATGCTTCACCAGCAGTACAGACCTGGAAGCTTGCGACAATCTTCCGTAGAAAAATAAACGCACCACCAAGTAGCAGTACTCCTCGAGCAACCCTATCGAAATAGACAAGCCAGCGAGCTTTCTCGACGGTTTTACTGCTCATAGTCTGTCTGAATCACGGGATGACCAAATGTTTTGAGGTGAGGTCTTCGGGGTCGATCAACTGCGTAGTGATACGAAAAAGGGGCGACCAGCGGATCGACATCCACTCCGGAGCCCGGGGCACTGGAGTCACGTTGTCCTAACGCGTTGATACAGCGCAACAAAGAGTTCCACGACAGCAACGCCGGCGCCGATAGCTAACGCGACTTCTGGCCCTCGGAGGAGGTAACCGAGGGCGGCAGCACCCACCACACCGACGACAGAAAGGGCGATTCGAGTACGAAGTCGAGCGGAATCCGTGTTTGTTTGAGTCATAATTTATAGTACGCAAGGAGAAGGATAAGAGTTCAGTTACAGTACCCTGCGACAATACAGACGTACCCTGAACCAAGTCCACAGCCGACACGTGAAATCGCCTCGACGACCAACAGACAGCCCCCGGAACAGATCAGATAACCCCCGATAGTAGTAATTAGAGGCAGACACCGCACTAGACAGGTACTTTGGCTAAGGCGACCCCCTCCAAGTTTACACAGGATACCGACCAGCGTAGTACATTGGAAACAGGAGAGTATCGAGCCTTCGGACACCTGCGCCGTGGAGAGGGCCCCGGAGCCTGTCCCTACCGAGTTCAACGAACTGGAACTGTTCTGGTCCTGGTTCGGGCGACGAGCATTTCGGATGGGAAGTTTGGTCGTCTGGGATCCGACCATTGCTGGCTCTTCGCCGGCCTGATCTTGGCCGAACGTCATCAGCTTGGCCTGGAACTGCCCAGCGTCTGAAGCACCGTTGTCAACTCTTTCGATGGTTTTTGCTCCTGACTGTGTTGGGTGAGAAGCAACCCCGAATGCGGTTGCCGCTTGACGCTCGCCTTCTTGTACGACGGTGACGGCAAACAATGCACCGACGTTCGCTGGATCGGTCTGTCCAGTTGTGTCCCGAGGATCGACCGGACGGTTGCCAACGGGTTCAAAAGGAACGATCACCACCCGAGGATCTACATCGTTCAGATCAGGATCGGTTGTCTCAACATCGACAGAAACTATGCCAGAGGGCTGCATCTTCCCTTCGGATCGCATCACAGCTTTGAGCTTGTTGATTTCCGAATTATTCAGCGCCATAGCGGTCGCTCGGGGAACCTCGTCACCCGCACGGACTTCGACATCAGTTGCTTCGAAGTCGGGGTCGTCAGATGCCCGGGATTTCGGCTCGGTCGATCCTTTACTGCCGGCAGCCATTCCGGACAGTCCACCGAACCCAGCAACACCAGCCAATGAGGCAACTGTTTTTTGTAGTACAGACCGCCGGTTCTCATCAGTGTTAAAGTTGCCAAAATTAGCCTCATTCGAGTTGGAAACCTGATTAGCTGCTTGGAGAGTCTCCATACAGCCACCGCCATCGTCAACAGCGTCGTTCAGTTCGTTCTGATACTGTTCCTCGTCAAAGTCGGGGTCGGAGTCTGATTCCTCCATGGTAACACACCACTTAGCACTCTTTCGCGGCTTGTATTCACGTTAATTGATGAATACGACTGGTAGGACAAGAGTACCCCCCGCAAGCTTTGAGGGCCCCCCTCAAGCTGTACACATTCTGCTAACATGGTTCGTGTACAACCAATTGACCTCCACAGAACTGAATACGCCCACGCTACTAGAACTCGTTAATGGAACAACCTGATCCCGCCGATTTTGAATCGCTCATCGCAGACCGGTCGGGATTTCTTCGTGTCCTCACCGCGGCCCCACGTTCAAAACGTGAGCTTACCGAACTATTCGACTCTTCGCGGTCGACGATTGATTGAGTGCTGCGCTCGCTCGCTGACGCACACCTCGTTGAGTATCGGGACGGTGAATGGCACGCAACTGCGGCCGGGGTGTGTGCATATCGTAAACACGACGAGTACGCATCGTTTCTCAACGATCTCGCCGACGCAGCACCGATTCTCGCTGCGCTCCCCACCGAAACTTCTATCCATGAAGCGTTTCTCGCGGGGTCAACTGCGCATATTGCGGAGGAGAACGTCCCGGACGCGGTTCTTGACCCAATGCTTCAGTCAATCCGCGAGGCCTCTCTCGTTCGTGGATTCGCGCCAAAGGCTCTTGTGGGCTCAGCGATGGACTTCTACGACGCTGCCGTTACAGGTGATGCATACGAATTGGAGTTAGTGGTCGATGGAGACGTGTTTGACCAGTTATACGAGTTGCAACCCCAAGAGACGAGAGAAGCTGTAGAGGACCCAGACGTCACGTTGCTCCGTGGGCCAATCCCTTACGCGTATGGGCTGTGGATCGTCGATGACACGGATGTGGGTATCGTCGTCTACACAGAAAAAGGAATTCAGGGCTGTATACTGAACGATACTGAGACCGCTGTCGACTGGGCGGTCGAACAGTTCGAGTCGGTGAAAGACACTGCTGAACCGATTCTATTTCGAGGCGGTCGAAACACCGTCTAACCCCAATAACGACAAGAACCTATTAAATGAGAATGTCCAACCGGCTATTGTGAGCAGGAAGTTGCGTTTTTTACAACACTTACTGAAACGTCTGATAACTGCGAGCGACCAGCGGATCGACATCCACTCCGCGTTCACGGAGCGTCCGCTCGCTGGTGTCACGGCGACACCACGGCGGCACCTTGCGGGTCTGTGCGCTATTCGTTGGGCCCCACCGCGGCCCCCTCGGCGGGGGACCACTGGTGGTCGTCCCACTGGAACCGCACGGGCCGTGCCGTCGGCCTGACCGCAGTGTTCGTCGCCTGTTCGAGCAGCGTCCGCGACGCGACGAGGTCGGCGTGCCCCTCGAAGCCACACGGACAGGTCAGCGTCTCGCGATGCCGGCGGGTTCGCTCGCGCTCGCCGCACTCCGGACACGTCTGGGAGGTCCACGCCTCGGAGAGTGAGGCCACCTCGATGCCGTACTCCTCACAGACGTTCGCGAGCTGGTCGAGACATTGTCGATGCGCCCAGAAGGCACGCGCTTTGAGGTTCGCCTCGACCGACCAGTACTCGCCGAGGACGCCGGTGAGATCGCCATGGTAGATGGTTTCGACGCCATCGTCGTGGAGCCGCTCGACCAGGTCACGGAGCAGTGCGTTCACGGCGTGGTCGCGCCGGCGGGACCGCTTCCGATAGAGCCGCTGGATTCGTTTGCTAGTCTCCTGTCCATCCGGCAGCTTCGCTTTGGCGTCGGCGATGCGCTCGGTCGTCTCGCGGAACTGCCGGAACGGCTCCTGGCCGCTGTACCAGTACTGGTCGCCGGCCGTCGTCGTACACGCCACGAGGACGTTCGCGCCGATATCGAGTGCGGCGACGTCCGTCCCCGTCGGCGTCGCCTGTTCGGCCTCGGAGACCGTTACCGGCTGATGGGCCCGATACGTCTCGTCGACGTCGTCGTAGGTGAGGTGGAGACGGCCCTGGTCGCCCTGCCAGTGCGGTTCACCGCGGATCGCAACCCGGAGCCGCTCGAACCGACCGAAGCCGTACTCGTCTTTGAGCTGGCTGCCGATGGGCACTTCGAGCCGGGAGCGCTCGCCCCAGTTGATCGTGTAGGCGTCGTTGCGGATGTAGGTCCGCAGATCGCGGCCGTCATCGTGGTTGCCCCAGTAGCCGGGGGGACTGACCTCCTGGTCGGCCTCCTCGACCGTCTCGAAGAACGACCGCCAGGCGGCGTCGTTGACGCGGGTGACCTGCTGAGTCGTCGCCGACCCCAACACGTTGACGTACTCGTCGTAGTAGCCGTCACAGTCCCAGACGCTCTCACCGGCGAAGAACTGCTGCCGGCGCGCATACGTCAGCTGGTTCCAGAGGCTCGCTGATGCTTCGAGGAGGCGTCGAAGGACGGCCCCGTCTTGTTCCGACTGAGGAACGACTTCGAAGGTGTTGGTTCGTCTCATTGCTCTGACTCACCCCACATTCGGGGCACATAGCCGAGATGTTCGATGTCGTCCGCGTAGTCCCGAAGGAGCCCTACGAGGACGATCTCCGGGACGCCGTTCTCGGTCTGTTCGACCAACCACTGTTCCAGTTCGACTTCGGCCTCTTCGATCTCGTTCAGTTCGACCGCCATCGGTCATCGCACCTCTGTCTGTCGATACACCTGTCGCTGGTGGGGGTGTCGCATCTCGAATCACCTATGCTGTGCAGGCACAACCGAACGCGCCTGCATCCTTCGCAGGCGCTCAAAAACACCACCGCACTACGCAGTCAGAATGAGGTTTCGTAGAACAGCTGTTAGACTTGGTTTGAATCGGTAAGTACGGAGGAAAGGCTCCACAATCATTATTTCATTAGGCATGAACTCATTATGTACGATGAGAATTATATGGGCACTCGCTGCGGCATACGTTCTTGTTGGACTCGGTCTATTCTATAGTTTAGCGATAGATTCTAGCGAGCTATTTTTGGGAATGACTGCCCTCATTTATCTTCTAATGAGTCCGTTAGCATATCTTATTTATAAAGAACGAGTGGTAAACGGGTAATCGTCAATTCGTATATCTACTTACCAGGGATTCGTCGATTTCTACGACGAAAATAACCACTCCGTGAACAGTTCTTTGATGCCTCAACCAGAGCCCTCCCAGTCGGGGTGAGCAGCCATGCCGCGCAACCCCTCGCGCTTACCCGCTGGCGCCGAGGGCACATGCACTTTAGCCCGGAACGGGCGCGGGCGGTGCGGAGAGCGCCCGCACGCCCGGAATGGTCGGTCGCGAGCGACGCGGAGGGCGGCAGCGGCGAGCGGGGCGGGCCGCTACGTACACACCTGTTCAGCTGGTTACGTCGCTCGGTGAGGCAGCTACCGTCCTGGCGGACTCAGAAAGGGCGAGGCCGCCTCGGTCGTCCCCCGACCCCGCAAGCACCGCAGGCACGAGGCGCGCAGCGGTGGTCGCGGGACGTCGAGCGGCCGAGGGCTTTCGTCTCCGTCTCCTCACACTCTCAATATTGACCCAGATTAGGTGCCTGAAACCTCGAACCGGGCCCCACCGTCTGTGCCCTCGGTGACCTTGATTTTCCACCCGTGGGCTTCGACGATGCGTTTGACGATCGCGAGCCCGAACCCGGTGCCGTCCTGGTTGGTCGTATACCCACTCTCGAAGACGTCGTCTCGTTCGTCTTCTGGGATGCCGGGGCCGGTATCTTCGATGTAGAACCCGTCGTCGAGGGAGCCGACGCGAATTGTGACTCCGTCGCCGCCGTGTTCGATTGCGTTCCGGTACAGGTTCTCAAACACCTGGATGAGCCGACTGCGGTCCGCGTCGATCTGGACGCTCGACTCGACCTCGAGCGAAGCTGATTTGGTTGTGACGTTTGTCCAGGCTTGATTAGCGACCGCGCGCAGTGCTACCGGTTCCGTTTCTCCGACGGCATCGCCTTCGCGAGCGAGTGTCAACATATCCTCGATTAGCCGTTCCATCCGATTCAACGCCCGGTCGATTGCGTCAACGTGGTCTATCTCGCCAGTCATCTGGATGAGTTCCAGACGACCCTGTGCGACGTTCAGGGGATTTCGGAGATCGTGAGACAGCAGACTGGCGAACTCCTCGAGACGGTCACGCTCTCGGCGGATCATCGCCTCTGCGGACATCCGATCGAGGGCCGTCACGACGTGGGTTGCCAGCATCTCTGCGACGTCCTCGTCGCGTTCGGCGAACGCACCCGGCTCCGACGCGAACACCTGTAAGACACCGTAGCCTTCGAGCGGGATACTCAGCAACGCTCGAGGATCCTCACATGACTGGGGCTCGGATTTTCCCCCACCATCACGGATGGGCGACCTGGCTGCTGACCGCGTGTCGGCGAGATCGTCGACTCGAAGGACCGTGTCGGTTTGATAGCTTTGACCGGCGTACCCGAACGAGAGCGGCATCGGCTCACTATCGTCGATATCTTCGGAACCAGAGCTGGCGGCCGGAACAAACTGATCACCTTCTACGACGGCAACTCGGGCGACATCTGCCCCGAACAACTCGACAGCGCCATCAGCGGCCCGTTGGTGGATCGCCGCTCTCGAATCAGCCGCGGTGATGTCAGTGGCAATCTCGTGGAGTTGAGTCACCTTCGACGGTGTGCTGGTGGAGCCGGTGTTCGGCTGCTTTTCGGTCGGAGACATCCTGAATGACACCCGTAAACAGATGCTCGTCCGCAACGGCATATTCGCCGAAGCTAACCTCCACGGGGGAA